>QKJM01000606.1 GCA_003249315.1 Archangium sp. | reverse complement strand
GACACAGTGAAGCGCGTGCTGCCTGCTCCTGCCTCCCATCCCTTCCAGGGCGACCTGCTTCTCGATCTCAATGGAGAGGAGTGGAAGGCCCAGGTGTGGGGGCATGCCCAGGTGCTGCTCTCCAACCACCTCGAGTTCTCCCGCTGTCGTACCGTCCTCCCAGCCGAATCGCTGGGAGAAATCGGCGCGGCGGGCGCTCCGGTAGCCCTGGCCGTCGCCGCGTGGGCCTTCCTCCGGGAGCACGCAGCAGGCGACCACACCCTGGTGTGCTCCCTCTCGGATGCCGGGCAGGTGTCCTCCATCCTCCTGGGGCGAGCCGGACCTCCGGGTCCAAACTCCACCACAAGCTAGAACGCCTCGCGAGCCATGGCGAACAGGTCCTCCAGGGAGCACGGACGCGGGTTGCCCCGGTGCGAGACATCCAGGAAGGCCTTCTCGGCGATGAGCGGCAGATCCTTCTCCTGCACGCCCGCGTCGCGAAGCCTCGCGGGAATCCCGATGGCCGCGCCGAGCTGACGCACGCGCTCAATCGCATTGCCCGCGAGCACCTCTTCGCGGGCATTCGAGGTATCCCCCATGGCCACGGCGACGCGGGCCAGGCGCGCGGTACACACCGGCCGGTTGAACTCCATCACCACGGGGAGGACGATGGCGTTGGCCAGCCCGTGGTGGACCCTGGAGATGGGCGTGAGTGCGTGCGCGAGCGCATGACAGGCCCCGAGCCCCTTCTGGAAGGCCATGGCGCCCTCCATGGCCGCCACCATCATGTCCGTGCGTCCCACCAGGTTGCGCCCCTCCTCCACCACCTTGACCAACGAGCGTGCCACCCGGCCAATCCCGTCGATGGCCACCGCGTCCGCCAGAGGGTGGAAGCCGTTGGACACATAGGCCTCCAGGCAGTGCGTGAAGGCGTCCATGCCCGTGGCCGCGGTGGTCCCCGGAGGGAGGCCCAGCGTCAGCTCCGGATCGCAGATGGCCACCCGGGGCATCAGGTACGGGCTGAAGATGACCGTCTTGCGCCCCGTGCCCTCCAACGTCACCACGCCCGAGCGGCTCACCTCCGAGCCCGTCCCCGCCGTGGTGGGAATCGCCACCAGCGGAGGCAGGTCGTCCCGCACGTACCGGTCCCCGCCCGTCGCATCGTCGTAGCGCGACAGCGGCGGCTCGTGCGTGGTGAGGAGTTGCACCAGCTTCGCCGCGTCCAGCGGGCTCCCCCCGCCCAGCGCGATGAGGCCATCACAGCCTCCCGCCCGGTACGCCGCCAGTCCCGCCTGGATGTCCCGCTCCGTCGGGTCCGGCATCACCTCCTCGAAGGAGGCGTAGGCCAGCCCCGACTTCCGCAGCACGTCGTATACCCGCTGCGCCAGCCCCGCCTTCACCACCCCCGCATCCGTCACCACCAGCGGGCGCTTCAGGCCCAGCCTCTCCACCTGAGCGGGCAGACCGAACAGGGCCCCGGCTCCGAAGAGCACCCTCGTCGGCCAGGACATCTCCGTGACTCGCGGCTCGCTCGGCATGTCGAATGGTTTCATGACGGCTCCAGGGAAATACTGATGCTTCGTGGGTCGGGAATCCCTCACCCCAGCCCTCTCCCAGAGGGAGAGGGGGCTTTGCTCAGATCAACTCCAGGTAGCGCTCGAGCTCCCAGTCGGTGACGGCTCGCTCGTACTGCCGCACCTCCCACTCACGAGTACGCACGTAGTGGTCCACGAACTCCTCTCCCAGGAGCTGCTTCATCCGCTTCGAGCCCTTCAGCAGCGCCACCGCCTCCTTCAACGAGCGCGGCAACGGCGCCCCCCGCGACGCATACGCGTTGCCCGAGCAGGCCTCCGGCGGCTCCACTTCGTGCTCTATCCCCCACAGCCCCGCCGCCAGACTCGCCGCCATCCCGAGGTAGGCGTTCATGTCCGCGCCCGTCTGCCGGTACTCGATGCGCATCGCATTGCCGCTGTCGCCAACCACCCGCACCGCGGTGGTCCGGTTCTCCCAGCCCCACGACACCGTCACCGGAGCCCAGGTGTTCTCCACGCTGCGCTTGTAGCTGTTCACCGTGGGCCAGTAGAGCGCCGTCAGCTCCGGCATCAGCCGCAACAGCCCGCCGATGTAGTGCCGCATCGTCGCGCTCATCCCGTCCCTCGCGTCCGGGTTGTGGAAGACGTTGCGCTCCCCCTTCAGCGTCCACAGCGACTGGTGGATGTGCCCCGAGCACCCCGGCAGCTTCCCGTCCACCTTCGCCATGAAGCACGCCATCAGCCCGTGCCGCGCGCAGAGCTCCTTCACCACCGTCTTGAACAGCACCGCCTTGTCCGCCGCCTTCTCCAGGTCGTCGTATCGGATGGCGGCCTCGAAGACGCCCGGGCCCGTCTCCGTGTGGAAGCCCTCCAGCTCCACCCCGAAGTTCCGACACCCGTCCATCAGCGCATGCACCAACGGCGCGTTCAGCGAGGTGCGCAACCACGAGTAGCCGAACATCCCCGGCGTCAGCGGGGTCAGGTCCCTCCACCGCTTCTCCCGCAGCGACCGCGGCGTCTCCTCGAAGAGGAAGAACTCGTACTCGGCGCCGAACCTCGGCAGGAAGCCCATGTCCCGCGCCCGCTGCCCCATCTTCCGCAGGAGCTGCCGCGGGCTCGGCGCGAAGGGCGAGCCGTCCGCCTTCACGAAGTCCAGCAGGAAGGCCACCGTGTCCGGCTCCCAGGGGATGATGCGCCCGCTGGAGATATCCACCCGGCAGTGCCCGTCCGGGTAGCCGGTGTGCCACCCCGTCACCTTCGTGTTGTCCAGCAGCTCGTCGGCGATGTCCCAGCCGAACACCACGTCGCAGAAGCCGAGGCCGCTCGTACACGCGGAGAAGAACTTCTCCAGCGACACGTACTTGCCTCGCCAGACGCCGTCCACGTCCACGCCGCCCAGCTTCACCTTGCGCACGCCCTTCTGGTCGAACCACCTGCGCAACATGTCCGTCTCCGAGTCCTCGCGCGCCAGCTTCCGGCCCGCCTCCTTCTCCCTGAGAGGACTCTCCTTCTCCTTCTCCTTCTCCTTCGCCCGCACGCGCCTGCCCGCGGGAGCCGGCAAGGTGATGACCTTCGCCTTGGAACGGTTCGTCGCCATGTCTCCCCCCTGGATGCTCACGGGCTCGCGGGCAGCTTCGTCCACACGGCCTTGTATTGGAGATAACCCTCGAGCGCGTGATGCGACAGATCCCGCCCCCAGCCCGATTCCTTGTAGCCGCCGAAAGGCGCGGCATCGTCGAACTCGTTGAAGCAGTTGATCCACACCACGCCGCTCCTCACCTTCCTCGCCATCGCGTGCGCCTTCGCCACATCCTCCGTCCAGATGGACGCTGCCAGCCCGTACGGTGTTCCGTTCGCGATCTCCAGCGCCTGGGACTCGTCCGTGAAGCGCAGACAACTCAACACCGGGCCGAAGATCTCCTCCTGCGCGATCCGCATCTCCGGCAGCACCTCCCCGAAGACGGTGGGCTTCACGAAGCAACCCCGCGCCTTCGCGCCCTCGGTGTCGCGCTCACCTCCCGCGAGCACCTTCGCCCCCTGCGCCCGCCCACTCTCGATGTAGCCGAGCACCATCTCGAGCTGCCGGGCGCTCACCTGCGCACCCATCTCCGTGCTCGGCTCCAACGGATCTCCCACCCGCATGTGTCGCGCCCGCTCCGCCAGCCGCGCCACGAAGGCGTCATAGGCCCGCTCGTGGACCAGCACCCGGCTCCCCGCGTTGCAGATCTCCCCCTTGTTGCTGAAGATGCCCCAGAAGCACGCCTCCACCGCCCGGGCGAAGTCCGCGTCCGGGAGGATGATTTGGGGGCTCTTCCCTCCCAGCTCCAGCGTCAGCTTCTTGAGGTTGCTCGCCGCCGAGCCTTGCAGCAGCCGCCGCGCCGTCCTCACCGAGCCGGTGAAGGACACCTTGTCCACGTCCGGGTGCCGGGCCAGGGCCTCACCCGCAGGGTCGCCGTAGCCGGGCACCACGTTGAGCACCCCCGGCGGAATCCCCGCCTCCAACGCGAGCGCCCCCAGCTTCAGCGCCGTCAGCGGCGTCAGCTCCGAGGGCTTGAGCACGACCGTACACCCCGCCGCCAGCGCCGGCCCCAGCTTCCAGCAGGCGATCGCCGTGGGGTAGTTCCATGGAACGATGGCTCCCACCACCCCCACCGGCTCCTTCAGGCAGCAGGTGAGGAAGGGACCCTCCACCGGCAGCACCTCGCCCAGAATCCTGCCTGCCTGGTCCGCGAAGTAGCTCAGCGCCGACGCCCCCGAGTCCACGTCCCCACGCAGCGCCTCTCGGAACGTCTTGCCGTTGTTGAGCGACTCCAACAGCGCCAGCTCCTCGCGCCGCTGGAACACCAGCTCCGAGAAGCGACGGAGCAGCCGGCCCCGCTCCCGCGCCCCCATCCTCCCCCAGGGCCCCGACTCGAAGGCCGCGCGCGCCGCCTGGACCGCCCGGTCCACGTCCCCCGCCGTGGCCGAGGGGGCATCGCACAGCTTCTCCCCCGTGGCCGGGTTCGTCACCGGCAGAACCCCCCCCTCCAGAGGCTCCATGAATTGACCATTGATGACCAGCTTGAGGGTCGGAAGCTGGGGCGAGAGCGAGCGGGCGTCGGTCATGGCGACTCCTCGGCAACAGACAGCCCAAGCTAGGAAGCGTCACCAGAGGCGGCAACCTGCCGCGCCGGCGTCCTCGCTGGAGAGCGTTCTCCTGTTGAAAGGCGACACCACTGGGGTAGGTAGACCCCATGGCTTCGCGTTGGGACTACCTCTTCGAAACCCGGCCCGTCCCCCTCATCGACCACCTCCTCGAGGAGGTGGCGAAGCTGCTGGCCAAGGATCTCCACCAGTGGCCCCCTCCCGTCCAGGAGGTGGATCTCGAGGTCGGCCGGCAGTTCGCCCCGATCTTCACGGGGGAGGTGCCCCGCCCCGCCCGGGCCGTCTATGACGAGGCCCTGCGCCTCTCCCGCTGGGAGCTGGCTCGCGAGTTCGACGCCTACGACGACTACATGCGCAACAAGCGCTACCTGGAGCGAGGGCTCGCCCCCACCGACCGGACGACGCTCCTGTTCCTCAACCGGTGGCTCGTCGACCAGATGCTCGGCCTGGGCGAGGCCACGGAGGGCCGCGTCAACCGCAAGCTCATGCTCCAGTGCATGGATCGCCTGGAGGCCCGCCTGCGCCTCGTGCAGACGCCCTTCTCTTGAGCCTGCTCCGCCCCTCTGCCATAAGCCGACACATGTCGCCGCCCCACGAGTTCCACGCCCCCGCGGAACGCCGCAAGCGCCTCTTCATCTTCGCGGGGCTATGGGTGACCGTCGCCGTCATCCTCCTCGCCTTCCGCCAGGTGCTGCTGCCCTTCGCGGGCGCGATGCTCATCGCCTACCTGGTCCACCCGCTGGTGGGGCGCATCACCCGGATGAAGGTGGCCGGCCACCACGTCCCTCGCTGGGTGGCCATCCTGCTCATCTACGCCCTCTTCTTCCTCGGGGTGTACCTCTTCTTCATCGCCATGGTGCCCCAGCTCTACCGGGAGCTGGCCCGCATCAGCCGCGACGGGCTCGCCTTCGCCAACTCGCTCACCCCCGAGCGCGTCCAGGCGCTCGCCGGGCGCGCCGAGACCTGGCTCCAGGCCAACGGCATCCCCGTGGCCATCGCCACCCCCGATGAGGTGGCCCCCTCCTCCGGCCTCGCCCTGAACCTGGAGAAGTTCATCCAGGATGCCGCCACCCACCTGGCGGCCCTCGCCCGGGAGAACCTCGGCAACATCGTCAACGTCTCGCGCGACATCATCACCGCCGTGGTGGCCGGCGTCTTCATGCTGTTCTTCATCCTGATGGTGGCCGCGTTCTTCTCCATCGACGCGCACCCCATCCTCCGGTACTTCACCTCCCTGGTGCCGTCGGAGTACACCGCCGACACGCAGCGCCTGCTGGAGCGCATCGACCGCTCCCTGTCCGGTGTCGTCCGCGGTCAGGTGACCATCTGCCTCGTCAACGGCGTGCTCACCCTGGTGGGCCTGCTGCTCTTCGGGGTGAAGTTCGCCTTCCTGCTGGCCACCGTCGCCACCGTCTTCAGCCTCATCCCCATCTTCGGCACCATCCTCAGCTCGGTGCCCATCGTCCTCATCGCGCTGGCCGATGGATTCCAGAAGGGGTTCGCCATCCTGCTGTGGATCATCGGCATCCACGCCCTGGAGGCCTACTTCCTCAACCCGAAGATCATGGGCTCGGCCGCGCGCATCCACCCGGTCATCGTGGCCTTCAGCCTCATCGCCGGCGAGCGTCTCTTCGGCCTCGTGGGCGCCCTCTTCGCCGTCCCCGTGGCCTCCCTCGTCGTCGCCTGCTTCGACTACGCCCGCCTCAAGGCCCAGCCCGACCCTGTCCCCGTCTCCGTCAAGCTCGAGCTCCTCGAGCCGGAGACCGCCAGCGGCTCGGAGAACGAGCTGTAGGGATACAGGGGTTCAGGGGTTCAACCCGGGAGCCGTGGCACCCTCACCCCGGCCCTCTCCCGGGGGGAGAGGGGAGGTTTCAGCCCGTGCAGGCCGCCTCGCAGCGCGAGTCCCTGCACACCGGGATGCACCGCCCGCAGTCGATGCTCCCTGGCGGGCAGTCCCCGTCGCACCGCACCGTGCTGCAATCCGGGCCGTCCTCCACGTGCGTGGGGTTCGTTCCCAGGCCACAGCACAGGTTCGCCGTGCAGTCCTCGTCGCTGTAGCAGATGCGATCCGACAGCGGGGGCGGCACGTCCTCGAAGCCGCCCTCCCCGTCGTCCAAGCCGCACCCCACGGCCCATCCCAGCGCCGCCCCCACCACGAGGGCGACCAGTGACACACGGCGGGGTCGGCGCATGCGAGGACTCCTTCCGTCAGCGGTTCATCGAACCGAGGAACTCGGCGTTCGACGACGTCGGACGCATGTGCTTGAGCACGAACTCCATCGCGTCGATCGGCGTGAACGGGTGCAGCACCTGCCGCAGCGCCGTGATCCGGATGAGATCCGCCGGCGACAGCAGCAGCTCCTCCTTGCGCGTACCGGACTTGTTGATGTCCAGCGTCGGGAAGATGCGCTTCTCCATCAGCTTCCGGTCCAGGACGATCTCCGAGTTACCCGTGCCCTTGAACTCCTCGAAGATGACCTCGTCCATGCGGCTGCCGGTGTCGATGAGCGCCGTGCCGATGATGGTCAGGCTGCCGCCCTCCTCGATGTTGCGCGCGGCGCCGAAGAAGCGCTTGGGCTTGTGCAGCGCGTTGGCGTCCACACCACCGGACAGAATCTTGCCCGAGGCCGGCACCACCGTGTTGTAGGCGCGCGCCAGGCGGGTGATGGAGTCGAGCAGGATGCACACGTCGAACTTCTGCTCCACCAGACGCTTGGCCTTGTCGATGACCATCTCCGCCACCTGCACGTGGCGCGTGGCCGGCTCGTCGAAGGTGGAGCTCACCACCTCGCCGCGCACGTTGCGCTCCATGTCCGTCACCTCCTCGGGGCGCTCGTCCACGAGCAGCACGATGAGGTACACATCCGGGTGGTTCTTCGAGATGGCGTGCGCGATGTTCTGCAGCAGCACCGTCTTGCCCGCCTTCGGCGGCGCCACGATCAGGCAGCGCTGACCCAGGCCGATGGGGCAGAACATGTCGATGATGCGCGTGGTCATCTCCGACCCCTCGTGCTCCAGCGTCAGCTTGCGCGTGGGGTAGAGCGGCGTGAGGTTGTCGAAGAGGATGCGCTCGCGGGCCGCCTCGGACATGGGGTCCGCGAAGTTGACCTTGTCCACCTTCTGCAGCGCGAAGAAGCGCTCGCCCTCGCGCGGCTGGCGGATGGGGCCTGTCACCGTGTCGCCCGGCCGCAGGTTGAAGCGGCGCACCTGCGACGGGGAGACGTAGATGTCATCCGGGCTCGGCTGGTAGTCGCTGTCCGCGCTGCGCAGGAAACCGAAGCCGTCGCTGAGCAGCTCCAGCACGCCCTCCGCATGCACCTCGAAGCGCTTGTCCGCGATGCCCGACAGCAGCGCGAAGATGAGCTCCTGCTTCTTCAGGCCCTGGTAGTCCTCGATCCCGAAGTCGTGGCACATCCGCGACAGGTCGGTGATCTTCATCCGCTTCAGGTCATTCAGACTCATGACCTGCATCTCCGAGCCTTCGCGCGTCACCTCGGCGACCACCGGGGCCGGCTCGGGGGCGGCCAGGGCGGCGGGCTGCTCCACCTCGGCCTCGACCGCGGCGCGCACCTCCTGGTACTCCTCGTCACGCACCGGGTGGGAGGGGATGGGCGTCAGCACTGGACGGGGAGGCTCGGCGGCGGAGGTGTCCTCCTCCCGACGGGTCGTCCGGCGGCGCGCGGGCTTCTCGGGAGCATCCTCCCGGTCCGCGGCCTTGGTCCGGGTCGTCCGGCGCTTGGGCTTCTCCTCTTCGACCGCTTCGGCCACGGGGATGTCGGTATCCAGGAACTTCTCTTTAGGGGAACGGGCTTTGGCCATGATGAAGGGGGGATGGGATGGTGTGGGGCCGGCGGCACCCTCCGGGGCGCACGTCCAGTCCGCGGTAGAGCCGGGATCCCTTGCCGGGACCTCACGGGTCAGGGAATCTGGGTTGGGAAGGAAAGGCGCCTGAAGGTGTGCGACAACCAGCCCTCATCCGCCGTTGCAAGAGGTTATTGACCACCTCCGGAGCTGTCAAGGCATCCTCGCTACCTGAGCAGGCAGGTAACCTGACGCCCCCGAGCCGAGGCTACATCCGTGAACTCCCTGAAGACCGCCGACGCCTCCCGCATCGAGCAGCTCCGCCGAGAGCTGACCCACCACAACTACCGCTACTACGTACTGGACTCGCCGGAGGTCAGCGACGCGGAATACGACCGGCTCATGAGGGAGCTCCAGGAACTGGAGGCCCGCCACCCCGAGCTGGCCACCGAGGACTCCCCCACCCGGCGTGTGGGAGGAGCCCCCGCGGAGAAGTTCGAGAAGGTCGTCCACCGCGTCTCGATGCTCTCCCTGGCAAACGTCTTCGATGACGAAGAGCTTTCCGATTTCGACGAGCGCATCCGCCGGCAGACGGGGGCCGCGTCCGTCAGCTACGTCTGCGAGCCGAAGCTCGACGGCCTGGCCGTCACCCTGCTCTACCAGCGCGGTCGCTTCGTACAAGGTGCCACCCGAGGTGACGGAGCGGTGGGCGAGGACGTCACCGCCAACCTGCGCACCATCCGCAGCCTGCCCATGGAGCTCTTCCCCGAGGACGGGGTGGCGGTGCCCGGCTCTCTCGAGGTGCGCGGAGAGGTCTTCATCCGCAAGGAGGACTTCCGGCGCCTCAACGAGAAGCGGGAGCAGGAGGGAGAGCCCCTCTTCGCCAACCCGCGCAACGCGGCCGCCGGCAGCCTGCGGCAGCTCGACTCGCGCATCACCGCCTCCCGCCCCCTCTCCCTCTTCCTCTATGAGTGCGTCCCCGGGGAGGGGGTGCCCACCTTCCGCTCCCACACCGAGAAGCTCGAGTACCTGAAGTCCCTCGGCCTGCCCACCAACCGCTACGCGCGGGTGGAGGGGGTGGAGGGGGTGAGAGAGCAGTACCGCCAGGCCGTCGAGGGCCGCCATGCCCTTCCCTTCGAGGTGGACGGCATGGTGGTGAAGGTGGATGACGAGGACCTGCGCCTGCGCCTGGGGCAGATCTCGAAGAGCCCCCGCTGGGCGGTGGCCTACAAGTTCCCTCCCGAGGAGGAGTCCACGGTGGTGGAGGACATCCAGGTGTATGTGGGCCGCACCGGTGCCCTCACCCCGGTGGCCCATCTGTGCCCGGTGAAGGTGGGCGGCGTCACCGTCAGCCGCGCCACCCTCCACAACGAGGACGAGCTGCGCCGCAAGGACGTGCGCCGGGGGGACACCGTCTTCATCCGCCGCGCCGGCGACGTGATTCCGGAGATCGTCAAGGTGGTGGAGTCGAAGCGGCCCGCGGACGCGCAGCCCTTCGTCTTCCCCGCCGAGTGCCCGGTGTGCCACGCGGCCGCGGTGAAGGACGAGGAGGGCGCCATCATCCGCTGCACCGGCGCCACCTGCCCCGCCCAGCTCGTGGAGAAGGTGCGCCACTTCGCCTCCCGGCCCGCCATGGACGTCGACGGCCTGGGCGAGAAGCTGGCCGCCCAGCTCGTGGAGACCGGCCTGGTGAAGGGCTTCGCGGACCTCTACCACCTCACCAAGGGCCGGCTCATCGAGCTCGAGCGCATGGGGGAGAAGAGCGCGGACAACCTGCTGGCCAACATCCAGCGCTCCAAGCAGACCACCCTCCCCCGCTTCCTCTTCGCGCTCGGCATCCGCCACGTGGGCGAGGCCACCGCCAAGACGCTCGCCGAGGCCTTCCCGGACGTACACCAGCTCTTCGAGGCCAACCTGGAGGAGATCTCCCGCGTCAAGGACGTGGGCCCCACCATGGCCCAGGTCATCCACACCTTCTTCCACGAGCCACTCAACCGCCAGGCCATCGAGGACCTGCTCGCCGCCGGCGTCACCCCCGCTGCTCCCCAGGTGGTGCGGACGGGCACCTTCGCCGGGAAGACCGTCGTCCTCACCGGCGGGATGGGCGCGATGAGCCGGGATCAGGCCAAGGAGGAGATCGAGCGCCGGGGCGGCAAGGTGTCCGGAAGTGTCTCGCGCAAGACCGATCTTGTGGTGGCCGGAGAGGAAGCCGGTAGCAAGCTGAAGAAGGCCCAGGAACTCGGGATAAGAATCCTGGACGAACAGGCGTTCCTGCAGCTCCTGCAGGAGGACGCCAGGTGAGGATCGGTGGCATGGACAGGCGACGAGCAGGCCTGCGAATACGGGGCAAGGTGCAAGGGGTGTTCTACAGGGAGAGCGCCCGCGCCGAGGCCCTGCGGCTCGGGTTGAACGGCTGGGTGCGCAACCTCGCCGACGGTTCGGTGGAGGCGGTGGTGGAGGGAGTGCCCGAGGCCGTCGATGCGTTCGTCACCTGGTGCCACCAGGGCCCTCCCCAGGCCCGGGTGACGGGCGTGGAGCGCATGGACGGCGAGGCGCTCGGGGAGTTCAGCACCTTCACCGTGGAACGAGGCTCATGACTCCCTACGCAATGGCTTCTCTGCCGACCATGCTCGGCATCCGGGTGGGCAGCAAGGTCTCCGTCATCAACCCCCCCCGGGGCTTCGTCCAGCGGCTCAACCCCCTGCCGGACGGGGTGGAGTTCCTCATCACCGCCCAGTCCGGGCTGGACGTCATCCTCTTCTTCGTCGAGGACGCCCACGAGCTCGTCCAGCGCCTGCCCGCCCTCTCGCGCGCCATGGCCCTCACCGGCGGCATCTGGGTGTGCTGGCCCAGCGGAGAGGGCATCCGGACCTCCCTCTCCGAGGACTTCATCCGCCAGGCCGCGCTCGACATCGGCCTGGTGGACAACAAGATCTGCCTCATCGACAGCACCTGGACCGGGCTGCGCCTGGTCCGCCGCCCCCGAGGCCGGCTGGACAAGCCGGAATCCCGTAAACAGGCCCCCACCGCCCAGGCCTGAGACCGGCCGACCGGACATGCGGAGTTGCCCGAAGGGCAACAAACCCCATGTCCCGCCTTTACAGGCCCCATCAGGCATGGAAACCTTTTGCCGTTTTCGGACCCTCGGGACGTTCCGCCAGGGGCGGGGCGTTGGGGGTCCAGTAGCTTTTCGAGATTTCGAGACGGGTGCGTTCCCAGGAAACCAGGGCGCGCCGGCTGCACCGAGTTCCGTCGCCCCCCCAAGGCGCCCGCGGATGGGCACCGACCGGGAGTGGAAGGAAGGGCCGGGCGGCACGAGCGCCAGGGGAACCTCGAACGCGCAGCAGAATGGAAGCAAGTCCCCGCCCGGCAGGGTGCCGGCAAGTCGCGGGGCCGCAGTTTGAACTCGGAGGAGCAGGTCGTGGTTCCCTCAACCCTCACCCGCGTGGCGAGAGCCGGTCCTCCAGGACTTGGGCCGTCATATGCCCGCGCGCGAGGGCCCGGGGCCGCCTCTCCCCTCGCAGCGCGCTCGGAAGCGGGGGACCCCGTCGCCTCCCGTCCGGCGAGGCTAACGCATCCGCGCGCGCGCCCAGGAT
>QKJM01000887.1 GCA_003249315.1 Archangium sp. | reverse complement strand
GTCGCTGGGCTATCTCAGCCCAGTGGATTTTGAGCTTGCGGCCTTACCCGAAAAGTTGGCAGCATAACCCTACTGTCCACGTAACCGGGGCAAGCCCAATTCGTTTGACACCTACGGCAGCAGACACCTGCGGCAGGTGTGAGGCGGGCTGCCTGCCGCGCCATCAGACGAGGTGGGCCACCTCCACGTCGAAGCGCTTCACCTTGCGCGCGGTGAGGAACTGGTAGAGCCGCGGGGAGATGAGCAGAAGCGGCTCGGGCCGATAGGGGCCCATGCGCTGACCGAGGGCCTGGCGGGTGCAGAGCCAATCGGCCTCGCCCACGCTGGAGCGCTGGACGTGGACCTCGGAGAGGACGTCGAAGCCGACCACGTGTCCCTCCGGGCAGCGGGCCTCGTCGGGCTGTGGGACGAAAAAGTCGGCGCCCACCCGGGTCTCAGGCGCCAGCTCCACCATGCACTCAGGAAGCAGGAGCTGATACCAATGTGGGGAGGGCTTGCCCTGTCGGCTCACCACAGGTCCCAACTCGCAACCACGGATGCCCGCGGCCTTCATCTCCTCGGCCAGCCGCGCGGACACCACGACTTCTCCCCCCAGGGTCCGGGCGATGTCTCTCCTGGGTATCCGCTCCAGTTCGAGGTGCAACGGGCCCACTTGCCTGGCGCCCAAGCCGCACTTCGGACAGGCCTTCGTTTCGTCATACACCGTGCCGCAGTCTTCGCCCGTGGGCTCGAAGAATGGACGTATCTTGAGCCAGAAGAGTCTGGCCTCTTCCAGCTCCTTTCGCGTGTACGTCCGGTGGATTTCCCAGAAGGTCACCGCGACGGAGTCATGTCCGCGCTTCTCCCGCTCATACTGGCGTATTCGCTCGACGAGTGGGTCATCCATCCCGAGCAAGACCCGGCGTGCCAGGCCTCGCTCCCGCCCCACGTCAGGAGGGAGAAACTGTCTCGCCTCGTCTGCGAAAAGCCGCACCTCGATGATTTCCCGCATGGCTAGAAATGAACTCCGGGAAGGGGGTATTTCGCATAGACCTTTTTCATCATCTCCAGAACGACGCTGAGTCGTGGCGGTCTCCTTCCATAGCTCGCGAGACGCCGGAACTCATTGGTGATGAGCTGATGATAGGCGGGGTCCAGGTCCACGGTGGGGCCATTCTCCGGCCCGTCAAGGTAGCGCGGGTGGATGTGGTGCTTCTGCTTGGGGCCGCCGGCCAGGTGGGGGAAGGCCTTGCGCGCCTCCTGCATGCCCTTGTCGTACAGGGCGCGCGCGGCCTTGGGGTCGAGCGGCGGTGGGGCGGACATCAAGACGAGGGCGCCCGCGCCGCTGCCCAGCGTAGCGGTCACCGCTCCCACCGGCACGGCCACCTGCTCCACGGCCAGCACGCCCCGAGCGCCGAGCCGCAACACCGGCAGTCGGACACTGGCGCCGGCCATGCGCACGCCCGTCCCCGCCGCGCCTCCAGCCAGCATCAGCAGGTGCGTGGAGAGTCGCGAGGCCTCGCGCACCTGCTCGCGCAGCGGCCTGTCGTGGTAGCGGGCGAAGTACTCGGGGGAGGACTCGATGAGGGCGTCCACGGTGGAGGGAAGCTGGAGCAATCCCTCCAGCGTGCCGTCCACGTCCATCAAGCCAGAGGCGAGGGCGAGCGCGGTCTCCACGAGGGCCTCCTCGGCACCGTCCAGGGCGGTGTTGACGAGGTCCTTCCGCAGCCCGAGTTCGCCCAGGGGAATGTTGCTGGAGAGGCGGAGCTCCTCATCCAGCGGGTAGAAGACGCCACCACGAGAGAGGTAGAAGCCACCGACGACGAAGTTGCCGGCGACGAGGACCCCCTCGCGCAGTGCCACCTCGCCCATGCGCTGGGAGGGCTGGCCGGAGGAGGAGGAGGCCAGGTAGCCGTCGGGCCGCATGACGACGAGGGCGAGGAAGCGCTCGCAGAGAGGGCGCAGCTCGGAGGCGGACAATTGCCGGCCCTGAGCCAGGGCGTAGCGCAACAGCCAGGCGAGGGCGGTGCGTGGGGCGAAAGTGCGAAGTGGCAGCGACTGCCTGGCGAGCCAGGACCACAGGGCCAGGGCCCGCGCGGGGTGGAGGGGGCGACCGGAGGCCAGGCGCAGACCCTCCTCCACCCGGGCGGACTCCTGCAGGAGGGCACAGGTGTCCTGCTCGCGGGGAATGAGCGGGCGATAGTCCTCCCACCAGGGCGTGGCGGGAGGGCCAGGAGACGCGGAAGCGGGGGAGGACAGCCGCCAGGTATTCGGAGGCTGTGGCTGCCCGTGCTGCGTGCGCCACCGCGGGCCCGTGGCGCAGCCGGCCAACAGGGCGCAGGCAGCCAGGAGCAGCAAGGCCGTTGCCGGTCCGCGGGAGTAGAAGCGTGGGGCCATCATGCCGTCCGGTATACCTCGTGAACCGCGGAGGCTGGCACCAGTTCGCCTGCGCCAGATGCTCGCAATGCGCACTCGCGCAACTCCCCCACCTCCTGGCTGGGGCGTAGCAGCAGCCTCCCCTGGAAACACCTGGACGAGAACCGGAACCCGCCCAAGAGGCGAACCCGAGGCGACGCTACCCTCTTTCAA
Organism: Archangium sp.; assembly: GCA_003249315.1. GTDB lineage: Bacteria > Myxococcota > Myxococcia > Myxococcales > Myxococcaceae > QKJM01. Next base: position 9,487 of record QKJM01000887.1, on the reverse strand, counting down.
AACCGGCTGCAGCCATCCACCTCGAGCCCACCGTGTGCTGTGCGTGGGCTCGAGGCGGGAAGCCGCTCCGAGTTCGCTCAGGAGAGCGAACCCTCGTTCACCGGATGCAGGCGGAGGCGCGCAGCCCTCCCACCAAGCTGAAGTCGATGGCCTGCACCTGGCTGGCGTTGAACTGGAACTCGACGAAATCCACATCCGCGAAGTTCACCCCGGGGAAGCTGGAGAAATCGACGTAGTACCGGCCGTCCTGGCTCACGGTGGTGGTGTAGGAGGCGGTGACGGCATTGCTCCTCACGGTGGTCGTCAGGGACACGGGGCGGACCGGGCTGCTGTCGTCCATGTCTCCATTGATCTCCAGCTCGAACGCGCGAGCCTGGCTCAGGTTCGCGTTCAGGTCCCCCCCCGCCCCGTACTGCAGGGAGAGCAGGCCCGAAGTCGGATACCCGGTGGCGTACGAGAGCACGTGGCCCCCGACGCTGGTGGTGAGGAAGTTGTTCACGTCCGACACCACCATGATCGTGTTGCGCTGCCCGCCCAGCGTCCCCGGGAGGTTGGACTGAGCCTCCTGAGCGAAGAACTTCTGGGTGCCGTCGAACGTGCCGGCCCACATGAAGTCGACCATGCCATAGCCGGGCAGATTGCTCTGCGGCAGCTTCGCGATGAAATCATCGATGGTGATGTCCGCGATCACGGTCCCTGTCTGCAGGCAGTCGGCCGTGCGCAGTCCACCGATGAGCGTGTAGTCAATGGCGCTCACCGCGGAGGCGTCGAAGGTGAAGGAGATGTAATCGACATCGGTGAAGTCGACGCCGCCGCTGAACCACGAGAAGGGAAGCTGATACACACCATCCTTTGCGAGTGAGAGCTGCGCCGTGCCATAGCGCGTCAGGCCATTTGTCCCCACGCGCACGGTGAGCAGGACCGGGCGAGGCGAGGCCCCGTCATCCATGTCGCCGTTGATCTCCAGCTCGAACGCCAGCTCCGAGGAGAGGTTCTTGTTCAGTTGCGTGGTCGCGCCGTACTCGAGCACGAGCTTCCCCGATGCTCCGGTCCCCGTGGCGTAGGAGAGGCTGCCGTCGAAGATGGTCGTAGTCACCAGGTTGGACGTGGTGGTGGCGATCAAGTCGGCGACGCGCTTCCCCCCCATGACTCCCGACAGACTGGACTGGGACACCTTGTCCTCGGACTTCGAGACGCCGTTCAACGTCCCCACCCACAGCAGCTCGGCCGTGGTGGAGGTCCCCGGGAGCGTCTGGGGAGGGACGGGATTGGTGAACGCGTCGATCTTGCGGTTGGCGTGGGCGGTGCCGCTCGTGGTCACCACGAGAAGGGCGGCGATGAGGAAGTGTTGGAATTTCATGGGGGGTGCTCTTGGGGTGAGAGGGCTCGCTCAGGAACCCTCGGGGTGATGAGACGCCGTGGAGCAACCCTTGTGCCACGCGCCGCCCCCTGGCAGAGCGCCTCGGGGGCGCCCAGGGACTAACCGAATGGTTACAAACCACCCGCTCCTCGGTTTGTTGCGAGGCCCCCGCGGCCACAGTGCCCTGTGTCCTCACACGGGTGGGCCCTCGGCTTGCACCGTGATCGCGAAGTACGACCCATCGGCCCCCTTGGAGACTGCTGCCAACAGTAGGGAAGAAGAGCGTTGGATGGCGTGCGGAGGGGGGCCAGGAGGAGGGAGGAGGTACACGCATGCCCGGGCCGTGGGGCTGGGGGCAGCAGGAGGGTGAGCAGCTGCTCCATGCGCCGCAGGGCCTGGGTGAGTTCGTTGCGCTCGGCGGCTGAGAGGGACTGGACGCCCTCCGTCTCCACCTTCGCGAAGAGCCGCCGCAGCAGCTCCTTGTCCTTGCTCCCCGCCCGGACGAGTTGCGTGCGGAACCAACGCAGCCCCGCCGCTCCCCCTCGTTTCCGGGAGAGGGCCCCGCGCTCCACCCAGAAGGTGAACGCCAGCTCCGCCCCCACCCGCTCCTCGCCGCTGGCCACCGCCCACATGTGCGCCAGCGCCCCTTCCACCTCCGCCCGCCGTGCCCCGGCTTCCGCCCTCCACTCCTCCTCGAACGAGTCCTTTGACAGCTCCAGCCCGGTACGCCAGCCCATTTCCGGCCTGTCCGATTCCGGGCTCCGGGGTAGCATGGAGGGCACCCGACCATGCCGCTCACGCCCGAAGCCAAGAGACAGCTCTCCGCCACCATCCGGGGCCTGCGCGAGCGCCTGCTGCGCGACCTGCGCGACGCCGCCGAGAGCCGCTACCGCCTCTCCCAGGCCGGGGCTCGATGAGGCCCACCGCACCCGCCGCCTCCGCCTCGAGGCCTGGCTCGACGAGCGCGTCCGCTCCTCCCACCCTCGCGACCAGGACGAGTTCCTCGCCTCCCGCGAACGCTTCTTCCGCTCCGCCCTCCTCGAGGCCTCCTCCACCCTCCTCAACCGCCTCGTCCTCCTTCGCCACCTCGAGGCCCTCGGCCTCTCCCGTCCTCCCCTCCTCTCCGGTGGCTGGAACAGCAAGGCGTTTTGCGACCCCCTCTCATGAGAAACGTCTTCCTCTGTCTGGTTCTCTGGCTCGCGCCACCGGTCTGGGCCAATTCCCTCGAAGATACGGTGTGCCCAGCGGCTCCGGCATCCGTCCAGGAGATGGCCGGCTCGCGGAAGCTATGCCGCTCGTTTCTCATGGCACTGGGAAAGGTTCCGGGAGCCATGACAGGGGAAGTCCTGGCCCTGCTTACCCCGGAGAACCTCGCGATGATGGGGACCCTCACGTCCGTATGTGTAGGCTCCCAGGGGGTTCCGGGGGTAGGACAGGCTGTGGATGCGGCACTTCTCACTCTCGGAGTCGTGCTGCTCGCAGCTCAGGCTGCGGATCTCTCCAATGCCCTGTGGGAATATGCGAATAAGTCCATCGGTGCGCAGACGCAGGCAGATCTCGAGGCAGCCTCCGAGCATCTCGCACATGCCATCGCCCTCGCTGGCGTCAACGTCGTCACCTTCATCCTGACGAAGAAGGTAGCAGGCGGAGTCAAGCGAAGCCCTCCAGCCAGTCCGCCAACGAGGATCGCAACGAGCCCCGGGACTCCCCATATCGAAAGCCTCGCTCCGACTACACGTCCTCCCTCGGTGCATATGGCGGCGGGTCGCTCGGTTTCAAAAAGACCTCGACTGGTCCATGTGGAGCCCTGGCGCATGCCGAAGCTCCTTGCGGACGGACGGATCGTGCCCTACTCGGGGACGCGCCATCCTCCCCAGCCCATTCCCAACCTGGGGCGCAACCGCAGTGGCCAGGCCTTCACCAACGGCAAGCACACCGTACGCTTCGACAAGGACGGCTTCCCCGAGTTCGAGACGCAGTTCGAAACCCTTCTGAGCGATAGCCACATTGGCAGTGGGAAGAAGGAGTTGCACTTCCGAGCCGCCAATCAGAATCTGTTTTCCGCCCTGAAGGAGACTCCGAGCCTCGCCCGGAAGCTCGGCCTCAGCCCTGCGGAAGTCGAGGCGTTGGCCCGCTCCGCCGAGCCACCGCCTGGCTACACCTGGCACCATCATCAGGACGTCGGGAGGATGCAGCTCGTTCCTTTCGAAGCGCACAGGCTGGCCACTCCTCACACGGGAGGTATGGCCATCTGGGGAGGTGGGCACCGATGAGCGTCCGTTGGAAGAAGTACCTGTGGGACGAGCCCCGTCCGGCAACCCCTCGGGATATTGCTCGAATCGAACAGGCCTGGGGAGTGGCGCTACCGGAGGCGTACAAGCAGGTCATCGCAACCCACCAGGGCATGGTTCCCGTCCCGTCCACGTTCCGTGTCGGTAGCGTCAGCGACTCGATGGGCCCCTTGCTCACCCTCGGCCCCGACCCTCGATGGGGCAGCGCGTACTCCGCCCTCGACATCCACGAGCAGTTCAAGTCCTTCCTGCCCGAGGGCGTATACCCCTTCGCTACCACCCCTGGAGGTGAATACCTCTGCTTCGACTACCGGGACGCGACGGGCGAGCCGAGAATCGTCTTCATGACGGTGGAGGCCCGCATCCTTCCGGTCGCAGACGACTTCGCGCGCCTCCTGCAAAGCTTGTATGACGGCGAGACCTGAGCCTCCCAACCAGGGTGTCAAAGCACTCGGGCAACGAGACCCGGCACGACTCGCGGAGGGAAGGAGAAGAGGGGGAAGCGCGCCGAGAAGTCCCCCCGCCTCCAGCGAGCCGCTGCCTCTCGGAACGCCGCGACGAAGGCCCGGTACTGCTCGCGCAACTCCCTCATGGCATGGCGCGTGGACGCATGGCCTTGCGGTCGCGGGCTTCGTGCCAGGCGCTCGGGCCGGGTATGCGGGTGCTGGGCCTGTACCTCCGCGGCCCCCAAGGCAGGCTTCCCCTTCGCACGAGCCTCCGCCTCCACCTCCCCCAGCAGCGCCCGCACTTCCCTCTGCCTCTCCTCCTCTCTCCGGCCCTTCCAGCACGGCGGCGGCTCCACTTCCAACTCCACCAGCTCCGCCCACTCCTCGGCGGCGTACCGCCCCTCCCCCTCGCGCCTCCGTCCGCTCCAGCGCTTCGTCCAATTGAACCATCGGAACATTCGCCGCGCGGGCCCCAGCAACTGCGGCAGGCAGGTGAGCCCCGGCCACTCCTCGCACCTCTCCGGCGGCCTCATGCGGAGGGACGCAGCAACCCGGGGGAGGCGGACCTAGTGGTGGCGCGGGTGAAGGAGCTGCTGGCGGCGGGGCTCGCGCCGCGTGAGCTGGCGGTGATTACCCCCTACCGCGCCCAGGCCCACGCCCTGCGCGAGCGCGTGGAGCCGCTGTCGGCCGACGTGGAGGTGGACACGGTGGATGCCTTCCAGGGCCGCGACCTTCTACTCGCGCTTCATCGAGTCCACCCACGAGGCCAGCACCTGGCGCTCCGCCTGGGAGTGGCCCGATCCCGCCGAGGCGCCATGAGCCGACGCCCCCGCGTGCTCAGCCCTTCAGGCCGACGAAGATGCTCTGCACGTCGTCGTCCTCGTCGAGCGCTCCCAGGAAGGCCTCCACCTCGGCCCGGGCCTCGTCCTCGAGCTGCACCGGGTTCTTCGCCACCCATGCGAGGTTCTGTGCGCTCACCGTCCACCCCATCCCCGTGAGGGCCCGGCCCACCGCGTCCAGCTCCGTCGGCTCGGTGAGGAAGCGCGTGGCCCCCTCCTCCCCCGCCTCCAGGTCCTGCGCCCCCGCTTCGATCGCCACGGCCTCCGCATCCACCTCCCCCTCCGGCGGCGTGGCTTCAATCACCCCCAGCCGGTTGAAGTCCCAGGACACCGCGCCGCTCGTGGCGAGCTGGCCCTTGCGGAACAGCACCCGGATGTTGGTGGCCGTGCGGTTCTTGTTCTCGGTGAGACACTCGACGATGACCGGCACCTGGTGGGGCGCGAAGCCCTCATAGGTGACGAACTCGTAGTTCACCTGCCCGTCCAGAAGGCCCGCGCCCTTCTTGATGGCCCGCTCGAGCGTGTCGCGCGGCATCGACGCCTTCTTCGCCGCCTCCACGGCCATGCGCAACCGGGGGTTCATCTCCGGATCCGCACCGCCCGCCTTGGCTGCGATCGACAGTTCCTTCACCAACTTGGTGAAGAGCTTCCCCTTCGCGGCCGCGTTCTCCACGCGACCCTTGTGTTTCCACTGCGCGCCCATGGCCCCGCTCTACCCCAGATGCCCCTCCCAGTTCACCCGTTTCCAGCGGCGACCCACACCCGCTCGATTTCTCCCGCTCCGAGCGCCATTCGTGCAACACCGCACACTTCGCGCGTGGAACCATGCAAGAGTTGCAGTCCTACACGCACGTTTTGTCACCCCCCATTTACAAATTTTGTCACTCCTCGAGGGCCCGGCAGACGCTAAAGCCCCGGATTTCTTGGGCTTCGGCCAAAAGCAGACGTCGGCACGGCCAATGCTTGGCGTACGGGTGCAGGGCAGCCAATCCAGGAGGCAGCCATGATGCAAGCACGGCCCGTGGTGTCCAAGGAGTTCGACGTGTGGGTGCTCCGCGTCCAGAAGCCCAACGGCAAGGTGCAGGAGTACCGCTGTGCCACGGAGAGGCAGGCGCGGCAGCTCGCACTGGTGCTGAGCGCCACCGTGGCGGAGCAGGCGCCGCAGCCCGCGGAGTGAGGGGAGGGCCGTGTGTAGGGGGGGTTGAGCAGGGGGGCCGGTCGCGGAAGACTGCGGCCGGAAAGGAGTCTCCGTTGCCCTCGACGCTCGAGTCGCTCCACATCGATGCCCACGGTCTCACCCTCCACGCCCGCCAGCGCAACCCGGCCGGAGGGCCCGCCGTCCTCTTCCTGCACGGGTGGTTGGACCACTCCCACGGCTTCGACGCGCTCGCCGAGCACCTGCCGGAGGACTGGCGCCTGGTGCTGCTGGACTTCCGCGGCATGGGCCGCAGCGCCTGGCTGCCACCGGGAGCCCACTACCACTTCACCGACTACCTGGTAGATGTGGAGGCGGTGCTGAACGGCCTGGGCCTGGAGTCGGTACACCTCGTCGGCCACTCGCTGGGCGGCGTCGTCGCCACCGGGTATGCCGCCGCACGCCCCTCTCGAGTGCGCAGCCTCACCCTCATCGAGTGCCTCGGCCCCTCCGGTGGCCCTCCGGAGACCGCGGTGCGGCGCGTGCGCGGCTTCCTCGAGGACCTGGAGCGCGCCCCCCGCCGCAAGCGCTACCCCAGCGTGGAGGCCGCCGCCGCGCGCCTGCGCGAGAACAACTCCGGCCTGCCCGAGGCCGCCGCGCTGCACCTGGCCCGCCACGGCACCGAGCCCGTGGAGGACGGCTTCGTCTTCCGGTTCGATCCCACCCACCGTCGCCTCTTCGGCTTCGGCTATGACGAGGCCCAGTGGCTGGCCCTCTCCGCCGCCGTCTCCTGCCCGGTGCAGCTCCTCATCGGCAGCGACGGCCTCCGCGTCGACGACGCCCAGGCCCGCGCCCGGATGGAGGCCCTGCGGCTCTCCCGCCCGCCTCTCACCCTTCCCGGTGGCCACCACGTCCACATGGAGCAGCCCCAGGCGGTGGCGCGCGCGCTGGTGGACTTCCTCCCCTAGCCTCCTCCGCCGGCCGCTCGGGAAAAGTGCTTCACCCTCCGGGGCAAGGCCCTTCCCTCCTCCCGCCCCCGAGCCGCCCCAAACCGTTGATTCGACGGTTCTTTCCGGACGTGCGCGGACTGGTACGCGGCTTGATTGGGAAGCCGTCGGATGGGCACGACGCGGGAACACACCATGAGGACGGAGCGGGGCGGTGGGTGGAGTATCGGACTGACACTGCTGCTGGCTTTGCTGACGTCGTGCCACGAGCCGGGCCAGACCCGGGGCGTACGGGCGACGGCGGTGGTGGTCCCGGAGGAGGTGGACTTCGGCGACGTGCCAGTGGGCATGTGGCACGAGCGGCCGGTGCGCGTACGCAACGTGGGCTACGTGCCCTTCCATGCGCTGGACGCCCTCGGGCTGCGCGGCAACCCCTCCTATGAGGTGCTCTTCGAGGACGGGCGGGTACACCCCGGCGAGGAGAAGGTGGTGCGGGTGCGCTTCCACCCCCTCGAGGAAGGTCCGCTCGAGGAGGAGGTGCGGGTGCGCACGGACGCCAACACGGGCAGCGAGCACACCGTGCGGGTGCTCGGCCACGGGACGCCCACTCCCATCCAGGTGTACCCGGAGCGGCTGGACTTCGAGACGCTGGAGGTGGAGAGCGAGCGCACCCTGGCCTTCACCCTCACCAACCCGGTGGATCTGCCGCTCACGGTGCGGGTGACGGGACCCGAGGCGGAAGCCTTCACCACGGACATCCTCACCCTCCCGCCCTTCGGCACCCGTGAGGTGCAGACACGCTACCTGCCGCGCGAGCCGGGGGACATGAAGGCGCGGGTGGAAGTACGAGCCTGCCCGGGCTGCACGCCCGCGGTGACGGCGCTCGCCGGCCGCTCGGTGCCGAGCGCCTTCATCTTCGAGCCGGAGCCGGTGCCCTTCGATGTCATCCCCGTCCACGAGAGCACCCGCTCCCGGAGCCGCGCGCGCAACATCACCTGGCGTCCCGTCTTCATCACCGGGCTGGACACCAGCGACCGGGCCTTCACCCCGCTGCGCGCGCTGGACGGAGTGGAGGTGGGGCCGGGCGAGGCGGTGGAGGTGCCGATGGAGTTCGCCGCGCGCTACGCCGGACCCAACATGGGCATGCTAACGGTGGGGTACACGTCGGACAGGCCGCGCCAGTCGCAGGTGGTGCTCGACGCGCGCGGCGGCCGGCCCACGCTGGCGGTGGCGCCGCTGACGCTGGACTTCGGCGAGCTGCCGGTGGGCGGCAAGGTGGGCCAGGTCATCCGCATCTCCAACGGCGGCACCCAGGGAGATCTGCACTTCCTCACCGCGCGAAGCACCGGAGACTCGGCGCACTTCAGCGTGGACCCGCCCGAACACGGCGAGCAATCCGTTCCCTGGCGGGCCAGCGCCTGGCCCACGCTGGAGACGGACATCGCCATCGCCCCCGGAGAGGACGCGGTGGAGCTGCGGGTGTACTTCGAGCCCAAGGCCCCGGGCCCCTGGCAGGCCAGCCTGGTGCTCGGCTCGGACGACCTCTTCAACCCCGAGCGCACCATCATCCTCACCGGGCACGCGAGGAACACCGGGACCTGCGCCTTCGAGCTGAGGCCTCAGCCGGTGATGGAGTTCGGCAACGTGCCTCCGGGCCGAGGGGCCGTGCTCGGCTTCCGCTTCGCCAACCCCAGCAGCGCGGAGTGCGTGGTGAAGGACATCCACGTCTCCCAGGACGGAGGAGGCGCCTTCTTCATGCCGGGAGGCACGCTCGCCGGCGGCGTGGTGCCGTACGACTCCGCCTTCAGCGCGATGGTGGCCTTCCGACCCCCAGCGGCGGGCGAGTTCCACGGCGAGCTGCGGATGACGGTGAACAACCCCGTCCAGCCCACGGTGACGCTGCCCCTGCACGGCGTGTCTCGAACGAGCTGCCTGGTGGCCACCCCGCCCTTCGTGGACTTCGGGCCCATCCGCTACGACTGCGCGCCGGTGCCGCGGCGCACGCTCATCTCCAACCAGTGCCCCGCCCCCATCACCGTGACGAGCGTCCAGATCGGCGCCGGCACCAGCGACCAGTACACCCTGGAGACGCCGCTGAGCGGGCCCGTCCACCTGCAGCCCGGCGAGGGCTTCGAGCTGGAGTTCTCCTACGCGCGGAACGTGCTCGGACAGCACTACAGCCCCCTCTACGTCCAGGCCGACGGCGAGCCCTCCCCGCTGCTCGTCCCGCTGCTGGCGGAGACGAACCACGAGGGACTCCAGGTGGACCGCTTCATCCAGGGCACGGACAGCCAGCTCGACGTGCTCTTCGTGGTGTCCAACACCACCACCATGGGGCCCTTCCAGCAGAAGCTGCGCGCGGCCCTCCCCGGGTGGATGGAGCGCGCGCGGCTGGCCGGGGTGGACCTGCGCGTCGGCTTCACCACCACCGGCCTGGCCGAGCGGGCCCCCCTGTGCCAGGGCCCCGCT
>QKJM01000912.1 GCA_003249315.1 Archangium sp. | reverse complement strand
ATCCGGCGCAGCGCTCGCAGCCGGGGTCGGCAAGGCGAACGGATCCGGCGCAGCGCTCGCAGCCGGGGTCGGCAAGGCGAACGGATCCGGCGCGGCGCCCTTCGTCGGCTCCGGCAAGGCGAACGGATCCGGCGCGGCGCTCGCAGCCGGGGTCGGCAAGGCGAACGGATCCGGTGCGGTGCTCTTCGTGGGCGCGGGCGCCGGAGGCCGGGCCGCGGCGGGCGCCTGGGTCGGCGGGGCGAACGGATCCGGCGCGGCACTCGAAGCCGGAGCTCGCGTGGGGCGAGGAGCCGGCATGGCGAACAGATCCTCGCGCGCGGAACTCTGAGCTGGAGCCGGCACGGGAACAGGAGCCGGACGCTTCACCGGCCCCGGTTCGGGCAGGGCGAACGGATTGCTCTCGCGGGTGGGCAGCGCCACGGGCCGGGTCGGAGCGGGCGAGACGCTCGGCACGGGTACGGGAACAGGAGCCGGAGCCGGCTTGCTCGGACGAGCGGGAGCCGCCCCTGGTTCGGGCAGGGCGAACGGATCGTCCTCGTCGAAGGAGAGCGACAACGCCGGGGTCGATACACCTGGAGCGGGCGCGGCGGCAGGAGCCACGGCGGGCGCCGCGGGGGCCTTGCCGGTCGGTTGGTGAGCCTGGCCGGGCGTGGGGGCGTTGTCCCCGATGAACTCCAGGAGCGGATCCAGCTCCATCGTCGCCGGCGTCTTCTGGGGCCCCAAGGGGGAGATTCGAGGAGGAGCCCCCGCCGCCGGAGCCACGGAGGCTACGGGAGGTACGCCCGGGGGAGCACCTCGGGAGGCCGCCACCCCGGGAGGAGACTGACCGCTCGTCCCCGCGGCTCCCTCGCCCCAAGACACGGAGGAGGCGCTGGGGGCGGTCGGAGAAGGACGAGGCCCGGCGCCCCCCACGCCCGGTCGGGGAGCACTCTCCCGCCCCTTCGGCCCCGCATCGACCGCTGGGACTGAAGGCACGGGGGGCATGGATGGCACGGGAGGCGCCGCGAGAGCACCTTCACGGAAGACCCGGAAGGTGTTCTGGCACTTCGTGCATCGAACCTTGACCCCCTTGTCGGTCACCTTCTCGTCGGGGATCTTGAAACGCGTCTGACACCGCTCACACTTGACAATCATTCAGGGCTCGGCTGGTTCCCGAGTATAGGCGCAGAGGAGCATCACCGCGAGCTTGTGCCACTCGGCTTGCCCGCCCCCCATCCCTACTGCTACAGGCATTCGTCCCACACCGTGTGCCAAAACGCCCGCACGGGGGCGGAGAACCGACACATGAGCGAGCCAGAGCAAGCAGGCGTGCCGGGCAAGGAGCCCAAGGTCATCAAGCGCTACACCAACCGGAAGCTCTACGACACCGTAGAGAGCCGGTACGTCACGCTCGATGAGATCGCCGCGATGATCAAGGAGGGCGTCGAGGTCCGAATCGTCGATAATCGAACGAAAGAGGACCTTACCTCGGTGACGCTCGCGCAGATCATCTTCGAGGAGGAGAAGAAGCGGAACCGAATGCCGCTGACGGTGCTCCGGGAGATCATCCGTCACCCGGGCGAGTCGCTGACCGGCTTCATCCAGAAGGAGGTCACCCCGAGGGTGGTGTCCATCCGGGAAGAGGCGGAGTCGCGGCTGGACAAGCTGCTACGGCGCGAGGACAGAGAGCTGTCGCCCGAGGAGGCCCAGTCTCCGAGCGAGGAGGCAACCCCGCCGGCCGAAGGTGCCACGACCGCGGCCCCCGCGGCCCCCACGGCCCCCACGGGAGCCACGGAGCTGCTCAAGGCCAGCCAGCGGGCGCTGGAGGACTGGCAGCGGAAGATCGACGAGAGGGTGAAGCTCGTCGTGGAGAACCTGACGGGCAACCTCCCGGCGCTCGGCCGCGATATGCAGGCGCTGACGCAGCGGCTGGGGGAGCTCGAGCGCAAGCTCGACGAGATGGAGAAGAAGCAGCAGCCGGAGCAGGCCCAGCAGCCGGAGCAGCCTCAGCAGCAGTAGCGCCCCGACCCCTGGCCCTCTCTCCAACTGGAGAGGGGGCCACGGCCAGGCGGCTCAGGCCCTTCGAGGGGTTCGAGCGCGCCGGGAGCCGGTCTTCTTGCCCGCCACGCCGTAGATTTCGGAGGCGATGTCCGCGAGCATCTCCGCGCCGCGGCTGGTGGGGGCGTACTCCCAGATGGTCTTCCCGTGGCTCTGGGCCTCGTCCACCTTGACGTTGTAGCCGAGCGGCGTGGCCGCGAGGGTGTCGGGGAAGTAGGACTGGAGGCGCTCGAGGATGGCGGTGGCGAGCGCGGTGCGCCGGTAGAGGGTGGGGACCACCTTGGTGATGCGCAGCTCCGGACGCCCCTCGGACTGGGAGACCTGGCGAACGGTCGCGGCCACCTCGGCGCAGCCATCGAGCGCGAAGTAGGTGAGGGCCACGGGGACCACCACCTCGGTGGCGGCCACGAGGATGTTGCGGGTGGTGAGGCCCATGGAGGGAGGCGCGTCGAAGACGAGGACGTCATAGCCGGCGGCCTCGGCGGGAGCGAGCCGGTCCGCGAGCCGGTGGGCGCGGCGCTCGTCCTGGGCGACGACGAGGGGGAAGTCGGCCATCTCCTTGTAGGCGGGGAGCACGGACAGGCCCTCCACCGCCGAGGGCTGCACCACATCCTCCAGGCGCACACCCGGCTCGGTGAGCAGGTGGAAGACGTTGCGCGGCAGGGTGCGCACATCCAGCCCGAGGGACTTGCCAGCGTGGCCCTGGGTATCCAGGTCCACCAGCAGCACCTTCAGCCCGCGAGCGCTCGCGAGCCACGCCGCGGTATTCACCGCCAGCGTCGTCTTGCAGGTGCCGCCCTTCTCGTTGATGAAGGCGATGCGCCGCATGGTCTCAGCTCCCGGCTACTGCTTCTTGCCCGGCGCGGCCAGCAGCGAGTCCATCTTGGACTCCACCGAGGACAGCAGCCGCTCCAGGTCATCCACCTTCGAGCGAAGCTGCTCCACGTCCGCGGTGGACGGCAGGTTCATCGCCGAGAGCGCCGAGCGCAGCGCGCTGTCGAGGGTGCCCTTGGCCGCCAGGGAGCGCGACACCAGCGTCTGCACCATCTGCACGAACTTCTCGTTGGAGAGCAGTTGCTGAGCGATCCGTCCAATGCGCTCCTCGCCGGTCTCCACCAGCTTCTTCACCACCGGGTTGTCCTTGAGCATGGGCGCCACCTTGGCTGTGGGTCTGGAAAGCGACGCGCGCACTGTGGTTGTCCCGACGCGCTGAGTCAAGAGCGGTCGGAGACCCTGGCTGATCGCGTTGACAGGAGGGGGGGTCGTCCTTACGGTTCGCCGCTTCCAATGGCCGGCCTGCTCGACAAGCGTCTGTGGATCGTCTCCGGCAAGGGCGGCGTGGGCAAGAGCACCATCGCGGCAGCCCTCGCCCTGCGCTCGGCCCGTGCCGGTCGCCGTACCCTGGTCTGCGAAGTGAACACCCAGGAGCGGGTCAGCCTGCTGCTGGGGCACCCTCCAGCGGGCCCCGAGGTGACGAAGCTGGAGGAGAACCTCTGGTCGGTGGACGTGCGCCCCCAGGAGGCCATGCGCGAGTACGTGCTGATGGTCCTGCGCTTCGAGACCCTCTACAAGACGGTCTTCGAGAACCGACTGGTGCGCTACTTCCTGCGCTTCATCCCCTCCCTGCAGGAGCTGGTGCTGCTGGGGAAGATCCTCTACCACGCGCAGGAGCGGAGGCCGGACGGCAGCCCGGTGTGGGACACCCTCGTCATGGACGCGCCGGCCACGGGGCACGCCATCGCCTTCCTACGGGTGCCGCAGGTGCTGCTGCAGACGGTGCCACCCGGGCCGATGAGCCGGGAGGCGATGAAGATGCGGGACATCCTGGAGGATCCGGCGACGACGGCGGCGGTGCTGGTGTCACTGCCCGAGGAGATGCCGGTGAACGAGACGCTGGAGCTGCACTCGGCGTTGAAGGAGCAGGTGCGGGTGCGCACCCACGCCGCGGTGCTCAACGCGGCCTTCCCCGAGCGCTTCACCGCGGATGATCTGGAGGCGCTGGTGGAGCACCCGGAGCTGCTGCATGTAGCGCGCTCGCACCATGACCGGGCGGCGCAGACGGTGCTGGCGCAGGTGAAGCTGGAGCGCAACCTGCAAACGCCGGTGTACCAGGTGCCGCGCATCTTCGCCTCGAGCTTCGGCCGGGAGGCCATCGAGCAGGTGATGGGGCACCTGGATTCGCTGGTGACGGGGAAGGAGGGCACATGAACGCGCTCTCTCCGGCCCTGGCGAAGAAGCGGGTGCTGGTATGCGTCGGCTCGGGCGGCGTGGGCAAGACCACGGTGTCCGCGACGCTGGCGCTGCGCGCGGCTGTGGACGGGCGCAGCAGCCTGGTATGCACCATCGATCCCGCCAGGCGGCTGGCCAACTCGCTGGGCCTGCACACGCTGGGCAACGTGGAGGCCGAGGTGCCGGCGAGCGCGCTGGCGCCGCTGGGGGTGAGCCCCAAGAGCCGCCTCCACGCGATGATGCTCGACATGAAGCAGACGTGGGACGACCTCGTCACCCGGTACGCCCCACCGGACAAGCGCGAGCGCATCCTCGCCAACCGCTTCTACCAGTCCCTCTCCAGCGCGCTGGCCGGTAGCCAGGAGTACATCGCGATGGAGAAGCTGTGGGAGCTGCGCACCCAGCGCGACTACGAGCTGATCGTCCTGGACACGCCGCCCACCGCGCACGCCCTGGACTTCCTCGAGGCCCCCAACCGGGTGCTGGACTTCCTGGACAACGAAGCGGCCAGGAAGCTGCTCACGCCCGCGCTGGCGGCGGGGAAGCTCGGCCTGTCGCTCTTCAGCCTGGGCAGCAGCTACATGGCGAAGACGCTCTCCAAGCTCACCGGCGCGGAGACGCTGCAGGAGCTGGCCAACTTCCTGCTGGCCATCGCGCCGATGAACGAGAGCTTCCGGGATCGGGCACGGGGCGTACGCGAGTTGCTGGAGGCCGAGCAGACGGGCTTCGTGCTGGTGACGAGCCCGGGGCGCGAGCGGCTGGACGAGGTGGTGCATTTCCACCGGCTGCTGAAGCAACACCGGATGGAGGTGGTGGCGCTGGTGGTGAACCGGGTACACCCCATGCCGAGGCCGGAGCTGTGGGAGGAGGCGAAGCAGCTCACGCCCACGCGACGCGCGAAGGTGGAGGAGACGCTGCGGGAGCTGGAGGTGCTGGCCATACAGGACGCGGCGGGCCTCGCCGCGCTGCGGGCGGCCTGTCCGGAGACGCCCCTCATCCAGGTGCCGCGCTTCGACCTGGACGTGCATGACATCGCCGCGCTGTGGCGCACGGGGCGCTTCCTCCTCGGAGACGAGCAGCTCCCCCCTCCCCCTCCAGCGCCTCCGGTGGACGCCGAGCGGCTGCGCGAGCCCCGCCTCCCGGACTGAGCCCCTCGAAGCAACCAGGCATGCGAGCGCGGAGACAGCCCCGGGATTAAGCTGGAGCGCGCGAATGGAACTCGGGGGCACACGGTGCTGTCCTGAGACAGGGAACCGACAAGAGCGGAGGACGCACATGGCAGGCACCTGGCACAGGTGGGTATTGGTGGGAGTTCTGGGCCTGGTGGGATGTCGCACGACGGGCATGGCGGGTGGAGGGACGGAGCCACGGCCGCCGAGGCAGGAACTCCACTTCGAGCCGGTGACGGTGACGGGGGACCTGGAGCTGTCGGCCCTCAACGACGAGGAGCTGTTCGCGGGAGGCACGTCGGCCTTCGCGGCGGAGGACTTCAAGGAGGCGGCGCGCCACTTCGAGAGGCTGGCGGACTTCTTCCCGAACAGCCCGCACCGGAGGGATGCGCTCTACAACGCGGGGCTGGCGCACGAGCGGCTGGAGCAGTGGGAAGAAGCGAACCTGCGCTTCTCCGAGCTGGCGGACGCGGAGAAGGGTACGGGAGACGCGCTGGAGGCGGCCTTCCGGGTGGCGGAGACGCAGTATCACCTGGAGCGGTACACGGACGCGGCGGGAGTGCTGGCCCGGATCGCAGCGAGGGAGGATCTCCCCGTGGGCCGGCGCATCGAGGCGCGGGTACAGCAGGGCATCTGCGAGCTGGAGACCGGGGATCTGGAGAAGTCCGAGGCCACGCTGCGCCAGGCGCTCGCCACGTATGAGGGGCTGGAGAACCAGGAGGAGGTGGAGGACTACTTCCCGGCGCAGGCCCACTTCTTCATGGGGGAGATCTACCGACTGCACTACGAGACGGTGCGGTTGGAGCCGGCGAAGGGGAGCGACGCGCTGGCGAAGGATCTGAACTACAAGGCCGAGCTTCTGCTGTCGGCGCAGGGCCACTACCTACGGTCGATCCGGGTGGGGAACGGACACTGGGCGACGGCGGCGGGGGCACAGATCGGCACGATGTACGAGAACCTCTACGACCACCTGGTGAACTCGCCGGCGCCGGCGGAGCTGGACGCGGAGGAGGCGCAGATCTACCGCGAGGAGCTGCGCAAGAAGATCCGGGTGCTCCTGACGAAGTCCATCAACATCTACGAGCGGACGCTGGAGGCGGCGGAGCGAATTGGCGCGCAGAGCGCGTTCGTGGACCAGACGAGGAAGAGCCTGGAGAAGGTGAAGGCGTTGCTGCTGGCGGACTCGGAGCTGGAGCCGACGCCGGCCCCCGCGCCAGAGGGTCCCCACTCCTGAGCCACCTCCCCGCTCCCCCCGGGAGAGGGCCGGGGTGAGGGTGTCACGGACCCTGGGTTGAACCCGTGTATGCCCCCTCTCCCTCTGGGAGAGGGCTGGGGTGAGGGTTTACGCTGGGTCCCGCGAACCCATGGAGCCCATCTTCACACCCGAACAACTGGCCGAGGTCCACGCGTACCACCTCCCGCTCTACATTCGGAGCGCGGTGAACCCGCTGGTGTACCTGGGAGTCCTGGCTCTCCTCCTGGGGGTCCTCATCCGCCCGCTGTACCATCAGGCGGAGCGACTGGCGGGGCACCTCTCCCACCGGCTCGCCTTCCTGCGAACGGCCCCTGTCGCCCGCGTCTTCATCCAGGCGATGGATCGGCTCTGGGGCGAGCCGGGTTGGGGCACGGCCCTGCTCTTCGCGCTGGGGGTGGACCTCTTCATCGAGCTCGTCTACGCGCCGGCGACCATCTACTTCGGCTACGTGCTGGAGCACCGTCACGGCATGTCCACGTACACACCGCTGCGGTTCGCGCTGGACGAGCTCAAGGGCATCTCGCTGGAGGTGGTGGCCACGTCGGCGCTGGTACTGGGGCTGTACGGGCTGGCGCGGAGGGTGAAGCGCTGGTGGTTGGTGCTGGGGTTACCGTCGGCACTGCTGCTGCTGGTGGCCTCGGCGTTGGACCCCTACCGTGCCAGCGTGTACTTCGAGCAGGAACCGCTGGAACAGGGTCCGCTGCGCGAGCAGATCACCTCGCTGATGGCGCGGGCGGAGGTACCGTTCGCGGACGTCCGAGTGGAGAAGACGTCGGTGGCGAGCAAGCGGGTGCAGGCGTACTTCGCGGGCCAGGGGCCCACGCGCACCATCGTGCTCAACGACATGCTGCTGCGCGAGTTCGAACCGGAGGAGATCCTCGCCGCGGTGGCCCACGAGGCGGGTCATATCCACGAGCCGAAGTGGCCGGGGCGCATCGCCTCCTCGCTGGCTCTGGTGGCGCTCCTCTTCGCTATCGACCGACTGATGCGCCGGGCGGCGGCACGAGGCTGGTTCGGCACCACGCGCTTCGCGGACATCCGCACCCTGCCGATGCTCTGGCTGCTCACCTTCCTCGTCTTCTCGCTGAGCAACCCGCTCTCCGCCGTCTTCTCGCGCGAGCGCGAGCGCGAGGCAGACCGCCAGGCCCTGCGGCTCACCGGAGACGTCGCGGCCTTCCGTCGGATGCTGGTGAAGGCCGCGCGGGTGAACAAGATGGACCCCGACCCGCCCCGCTGGGTGGTGCTCAAGGGGGCCAGCCACCCCCCCATCCGCGAGCGACTGGAAGCCCTGCCTCCCACCCCCTGAAAACGAAGCGCCGACGGATGGGTCCCCTCCCCCACCACCACCACCTGGACCCACCCGCCGACGCCTCCCTGCTCCCGGGGCGATGCCACTAGGCCCCGGGCTGCTCCACCTTCATCTTCTCCACGGCCGCCAGCGCGATGGCCTTCACCAACGCCCTCGCCCGACGACCCGCGACCGTCTCCCCGTTCGGGTCCGCCTCCACCGCGCTGGCGATGTCGGTGAAGCCCTGCCGGTTGCCCTGCCTCAGGTACAGCTCTCCGCGGTTGACCAGCGCCACCGGGTTGCTCGCATCTCCCTCCAGCGCCGCGCTGTACTCGGCGATGGCCTCCTCCAGCCGTCCCAGCTTCTGGTACACCGTGCCCAGCGCCGCCCGGCTCGCCGTGTCCTTCGGATTGCCCGCCACCAGCCCCTCGAAGAGCACCCGCGCCTCCTCGTAGCGCCCCGCCGCCGCCAGGTCACACCCCACCTGGGCGATCGCCTTGGCCTCCTCGAAGGTCATCCCCTCCACCTCCGCCCACGTCAGCTCCCCTCGCGCGAACGCCCGCAGCTTCTCCGTCGTCGCCGTCTCCATGGCTCCTCCCTCGTACTTGATGACGCGTCCCATCTCCGCCTCACGCGCTGCGCATGTTGGAGAGGGCCGTCTTGGCCATCTCGTGGAACTTCATGGACAGGGTGCTCATCATCTCGAACATCATCTTCCGCTTCTCCACGAGCTTCTGGAGCCGCATCTGCAGCCGCTCGATGCTCCGATCCGCGTCGGCCGCCGTCTTCTCGTTCCCCTTCTCGTTCGAGATGCCCGCCCGCCTGTCCTGCGCCGCGGCGAGGTCATCCATCGTCTCGAGGATCTCGTCGTCCATCCCCTCCATGAGCTGCTGGAGGATGGCTTCGATCTTCTCCTCCAGGCTCATGCTCGGGTCGTTGATGATGTCCTTGACGCCCGAGCGGGCCGGGCCACTCGGGGACGGAGAGCACGAGGGAGCCTCGGGCCTCGACTCACCAGGAGGAGGCCTCGGGCTGGTGGTGGGCGGAGGCGGCGCGGGGGGCCTCGTCGGCGTGGGCGTCTCCGTGCCGCACACGCCGAAGTGGCGGATCTTCTGGTTCACGTCGCTCAGCGCCTTGCGCACGTCATTGAAGCTGAAGACCCCGTCCACCCACCCGACAGGGCCCGCCGTGTCGACCATGGCGCGGAAGTCGGGGTGCGCCAGCAGGAACCGGGCCGCCTCGCGCAGCTCGGCCGGCGAGTTCGGGTTGGCTGCCACCTTCTCCAACGCCTGGCGATTGAACATGCCGTTCTTCCAGCCATCCATCGTGTCCAGGCGATCGAAGTTCGCCAGCAGGGTCCGCAGGGACTTGCGGTACTCGAGGTAGCTCGGATCCAGGGTTCCATCGGGGCGGACCTCGCCCGCGCCGTGGGTTCCCTGTGTCCCCTTCGCCCCCCCCGAGGCGACCGGCGAGGCGCCATGCTCCCGGGGCTCCGACTTCGCGTACCCGCGGCAGGCCGCCTGCTCGTCCTTCGGCGGCAGGTACTCGGTGACGGCCGCCTGGTTCTTGTGCAGCTCCTGGGCGAGCCCCACCGCGCCGTCGGCCGCCAGCAGCACGTTGCCGGTCAGCGCCCCCGTCACGGTCTTGATGGTGTTGGTCACCAGCGGCGGCAGCCCGGCCGCGTTGCCCAACCCGTCGATGGCCCAGCCGATGGGCCCCCCCAGCGTGTTCAGTACGCCTCCCAGCGCATTCAAGGCACTCATGTTCCCTCCCGCGCGGAGGGGGGCGTCGTTGCCCCCGGATGCCGCGCCGTGTTGCGGGCAGGACGGATTGCAGCCGGGATGCCGACCCCTCCCTCGGCACGAGCCCCAAGGAATTCAGTGAGTTAGGCCGCTCAGCAGGCGAGCACTGTCCTTCTTCGCGGACGGAGAGGTCCACGGAGGGGGATTGCAGCTACATTGAGCCTCCATGCGCACCCTGGGCCTGGATGTAGGTACCAAGACCATCGGAGTCGCCGCCTCGGACGCCCTGGGCCTCACCGCCCAGTCGGTCACCACCGTGCGGAGAACCAGCCTCAAGGCGGACCTGGCCGCCCTGACCGAGCTCGTCCGTGAGTACGAGGCGGACCGCTTCGTCGTCGGGCTCCCTCTCAACATGGACGGCACCGAGGGACCTCGGGCCGAGGCCACCCGCAAGTTCGTGGCCGCGCTGGAGGGCGCGCTCGGACTGCCGGTGGAGCTGTGGGACGAGCGTCTGTCCACCGTCGCCGCGCAGCGCACCCTGCTCGAGGCGGACGTGTCCCGCGCGAAGCGCCGTCAGGTCATCGACCAGCTCGCCGCGCAGTTCATCCTCCAGGGCTGGCTCGATGCCCGCCAGATGAGGCCCACACGGGACCACGACGAAGACGACACGGAGTTCTAGTGAAGAAAGTCCTCCTCGCCCTTCTCGCGCTGGTGGTGCTCGCGGGGGTCGCCGCGGGAGGCTGGTTCCTCCAGCGCGAGCGCCGCATCACCGAGTTCGCCGGCCGGGCCCTCGCGCTGCCCGCCAGCGGCATCACCCTGGACGTGCCCGACGGCACCGGTCCGCGTACGCTCTCCCGGCTACTGGCGTACATCCGCCGCGAGCGGGTGGGCCCCAGGCTCAAGGCCGGCGAGTACCTCTTCGAGGGAAGCCTCACCCCTGCCCAGGTGGTGGAGAAGCTCCTCTCCGGCCAGGTGAAGCTGTACCGCTTCACCGTCCCCGAGGGCCTGCGCGTCGAGGAGATCCTCCCCATCCTCGCCGGGTCGGCGCTGAAGCTGGACCCGAAGGAGCTGGAGCGACTGGTGACGGACCCGGCCTTCCTGCGCGAAGCGGGTGTGCCCACCCCCTCCATCGAGGGCTTCCTCTACCCGGACACCTACACCTTCAACCGCAACACCACCGAGAAGGCGGTGCTGCGCAAGATGGTGGAGCGCGCGATGGAGGAGTACCGGGCGGCGGACGCGCAACGGAAGCCCGGCGTGAAGCTCGGACTGATGGAGACGTTCACCCTGGCCTCCATCGTGGAGAAGGAGACGGGCCAGTCCGCGGAGCGGCCGCGCATCTCCTGTGTCTTCCACAACCGGCTGCGCCTGGGGATGAAGCTGCAGACGGACCCCACGGTCCTCTACGCCAAGATGCTGCTGAGCGGGGAGTTCTCGAGGAACATCACCCGGAAGGACCTGCGGACGCCGCACCCCTACAACACGTACACCACCCAGGGGCTGCCGCCGGGACCCATCGCCAACCCGGGCGCCGCCGCGCTCCAGGCCGCCCTCGACCCGCTGGACTGCGACGACCTCTTCTTCGTGTCGCGCAACGACGGCACCCACATCTTCTGCCCCACCCTGGACTGCCACAACGCGGCGGTGCGCAAGTGGCAGGTGGAGTACTTCCGCAAGAAGCGCCGGCGACGCCGGAAGTAGCTACTTCGCCGGCGTCGGACGGCGCCGGTAGACATGCACCGGCGCGGAGAAGCCCTCCTGCTCCTCGTACGCCACGCCATCGAGCGTCAGCGTACGGCCCTCCAGCGTCACCCCGGAATCCCGCGCCAGCTCTCCGCCCTCGAAGCGCACCAGGTACTCCGGCTCCAGCTCGTGCAGGTGCTTGCGGAACGTCTCCCAGCGCACGCGCGCGATCCGCTCGTCCGGCAGCCCGGAGAAGAAGGCGAGCTGGATGTCCAGGTAGCTCGGCTCCGTGTCGAGAACGACCGACCCGCCCCGCGGGGCCACCTCCCGCTCGAGGAAGCGCGCCGCCTCCATCACCGGCACCGGATTGGTGGAGGTAGGGCTCACGGGCCGCACGCTGTCACGCCAGCCCCCATCCGCTCGGAAGGTGTAGAGGCCCACGGCCAGCGGCAGGGCCACCGCCACCACCGCCGTCACTCCGGCCACCGCCCGCCTCGCCCCGGCCCCGCGCGCTCCCATCAGCGCCTCGAAGCCCGGCGCCACGAAGGGCAACACCAGCACCAGCTCCGTCACCGTGAAGCGGGCCAGCGGCTGGAAGTCCGTCAGCACCGCCGCCTTGAAGGTGAAGTACAGCGCGGGCACCACCGCGGCGAGCACCAGCCAGCGCACCTCCTGCTCCTCGCGCCACCTGCGCCACATGCCCACCATTCCCAGCGCAGCCACCCCCGGCGACAGGGTCAGCAGCGCCACCCCCGGCCAGAAGCCCAGGTTCATCAGCCGGTAGCCCGCCTGGCCCAGCCTCCCAATCCCATCCCGCGCCCACTCCACGTGAAAGTGCTCCACCGCGCGGATGGGGTAGAAAGGATCTCCATGCGCCAGCTCGTTTCCCTGCATCCACAGCAGCGGGAACGGCAGGCACAGCAGACCGAAGCCCATCGCCCGGGTGACGGCCGCCACCCGATCCTTCCCCCACAGCAGCAGCCCCACGGCGAGCAGTGGCATGAAGAGCCACGCATCGTAGCGCGTGGCACACGCCAGATTGAGCACCCCCGCCGCGCCGAAGATCGGCCCCAGCCGATTCTCGTCCAGCCCCTCCGCCACGAGCGCGAACACCCACAGCATGAGGAAGAGCGAGAGGGCCTCGCTGGCCGCCGTGGTGGAGAGCTGCAGGTGCAGGCCCCATACCGAGAAGGCCAGCCCGGCCACCACCCCGGCACGCCAGCCGAAGAGGCGCCGGGTGAGTGCGTACAGCGGCACCACCGACAGCACTCCGAAGAGCAGGCTCACCAGCCGCCCGGCGAGCTGCCTGTCCGGCACCACCTTCAGCACGAACCCCACCACGTACAGGTGCAGCGGCCCGAACTGGAAGGCGCCATCCCCATAGGAGGTGATGAGGTGCGGCTCCCGCAGCCAGCGCTCCGCCAGCTCCGTGCGCACCACCGCGTCTCCGTAGAGGTTCTCGTTGAAGGGCAGCAACAGCAGCCGCGGCAGCAGCGCCACGGCGAGCAGACCCCAGAAGATCAGCCGGGAGCTCGGCTCCGACATCGGCTCCTCTACGGCGGCGAGGTGGGATGAGGCGCTGGAGGGCGCGGGGCTGGGAACAGGAGAAGCGGACGACATGGGGCGCGGAGAATACGCAGGCCGGGCGTAAAGCCAAGGAAGCAACCCACCAGGGGCCCTGCCTCGTGGCCTCTTCTTCCAAGAGTCGTCCCCTGGCGCACATGACCGCGAAAGTGGATGCGCCCAGACCACCGCATGAGGTAACGTCGGCACCACGCCATGGACGAAAAACTGCAACCCAGGCTCGGGAAGGTACTGCGCATCGCTCGGATGCGCCTGGGGCTCACCCAGGCGGAGGTGGCCAGGGAATTGGGAGTCGTCACCGACGTCTACGGCCGCCTGGAGCGCGGAGACATGCTGCCCAGCGTCTCCAATCTGCGGCGGGTCTGCCTCCTGCTCGGACTCTCCTCCGATGAGCTGCTCTCCCTGGAACATGTGGAAGACGAGCACTCTCCTCGCCGTCCGGCCATCCTCACGGAGGGCCCCCCCGAGTTCCGGCGCCTCGTGGGCCACCTGCGCGACTGGTCTCCAGGCGACCTGCGGCTGCTGTACCAGCTCGTCATCGCCATGGAAGAGGCCAAGGCGGCCCGAGGCGATGAACCCGGCCTCACATGGGACTTTCTGGGGGTTCCCTCTTCCGAGGGCTAAGCCTGCCAGCATGTAGAGCAGACGAGGACTCTTCCCCACAGTCGAGCCCCCGCCCTCCATCCATCCGTGAACATCCAGACGCTTCCTCGTCACAAGGAATGCGCCCCCCCCTCTCCCCCTGGGGATGCACGTCCTTATAATGGTGGATGCCTTTTCACCCCGTGGAGGCGGGGCGCCCGCGCCGTACACGCCCCTCCGACACGAGCTGACGCGCGGTCCCACCCCGCGGCGGGGTCCCGAAAGGGCAGTACGGGCGGTCTTCCGCCTGGGGACCCGTCATGGGGGTGGCTGTGGAATGGCCGGCTGCCACCTCAGGTTCATTTTCTGGCCTTCCAAAGGCGCACGATCACGCGCCCCCGGGTGGCTCGAGGGAGAGACATGAAGGACGCTGCTGAGCACAAGGGTTCGTGGGTCGCGAAGATCGCCGCGCTGCAGGACGCGAAGATCTATGCGGAGCTGCACTGGGAAGGCTCGTTCGAGGACTACCTCGAGATCGTCCGCAAGAATCCCAAGGTCACCCGCACCGCCTTCCAGAGGATCTACGAAATGATCCTCAGCCATGGGAAGACGGAGTACATCGACAACAAGAAGAAGCTCATCCGCTACCACTTCTTCAGCGATGAGAAGTTCGGCGGCAAGGACGCCATCTTCGGCCTGGACGTGCCGCTGATGAAGCTGGTGAACGTCTTCAAGTCCGCCGCCCAGGGCTACGGCACCGAGAAGCGCGTCATCCTCCTGCACGGCCCGGTGGGCTCCTCCAAGTCCACCATCGCCCGCCTCCTCAAGAAGGGCCTGGAGGAATACTCCAAGACGCCCGAGGGCGCCTCCTACACCTTCAGTTGGATGGTGGACAAGAAGGGCCCTGACGGCGCGTCCATCCGCGAGAAGATGAAGTGCCCCATGAACGAGGAGCCGCTCAACCTCATCCCTCGTGAGTGGCGCTCCCAGATCTTCACCGAGCTGAGCCCTCCGGAGAACGGCTTCACCGTCCCCGATGGCAGCGAGCTGTGCCCGGCCTGCCGCTTCGTCTTCAAGGAGCTGATGACCCAGTACCAGGGCGACTTCGCCCGGGTGATGGAGCACATCCGCGTCAACCGCCTCATCTTCAGCGAGAAGGACCGCGTCGGCATCGGCACCTTCCAGCCCAAGGACGAGAAGAACCAGGACTCCACCGAGCTCACCGGCGACATCAACTACCGGAAGATCGCCGAGTACGGCTCCGACTCGGACCCTCGCGCCTTCAACTTCGACGGCGAGTTCAACATCGCCAACCGCGGCCTCATCGAGTTCGTCGAGGTGCTCAAGCTCGACGTGGCCTTCCTCTATGATCTCCTGGGGGCCTCGCAGGAGCATAAAATCAAGCCCAAGAAGTTCCCCCAGACGGACATCGACGAGGTCATCATCGGGCACACCAACGAGCCCGAGTTCAAGAAGCTCGAGAACAACGAGTTCATGGAGGCCCTGCGCGACCGTACGGTGAAGATCGACATCCCGTACATCACCAAGCTCTCCGAGGAGGTGAAGATCTACGAGAAGGACTTCAACTCCCGGGCCATCAAGGGCAAGCACATCGCGCCGCACACCCTGGAGATGGCCGCCATGTGGGCGGTGCTCACCCGCCTGGAGGAGCCCCGGAAGCACAACCTCTCGCTGCTCCAGAAGCTCAAGCTCTACAACGGCAAGACGCTGCCCAACTTCACCGAGGACAACATCAAGGAGCTGCGCAAGGAGTCCATGCGCGAGGGCCTCGAGGGCATCAGCGCCCGCTACATCCAGGACAAGATCTCCAACGCCCTGGTGAGCGACAAGGGCGAGGGCTGCATCAACCCCTTCATGGTCCTCAACGAGCTCGAGGCCGGCCTGAAGACGCACTCCCTCATCAGCAACGAGGAGGCCCGCAAGCGCTTCCGCGAGCTGCTCACCAGCGTGAAGCAGGAGTACGAGGACATCGTCAAGAACGAAGTGCAACGCGCCATCAGCGCCGACGAGGACGCCATCGGCAAGCTGTGCGGCAACTACATCGACAACATCAAGGCCTACACCCAGAAGGAGAAGGTCCGCAACAAGTACACCGGCCTCTACGAGGAGCCGGATGAGCGCCTCATGCGCTCCATCGAGGAGAAGATCGACATCCCCGACTCCCGCAAGGACGACTTCCGCCGGGAGATCATGAACTACATCGGCGCGCTGGCGATCGAAGGGAAGACCTTCAACTACCGGACCAACGAGCGGCTGCACAAGGCCCTGGAGCTCAAGCTCTTCGAGGACCAGAAGGACAGCATCAAGCTCAAGAACCTCGTCTCCAGCGTCGTGGACAAGGAGACCCAGGAGAAGATCGACCTGGTGAAGGACCGGCTGATGAAGAACCACGGGTACTGCGAGATCTGCTCCACGGACGTGCTCAACTTCGTGGCCAGCATCTTCGCTCGGGGTGATGCCAAGGAATAGCGAGCCCAGAGGGGGTTGACGTGTCGCTGCGGATCCACCAGGACCATTCCCGCTTCAAGCAGATCGTCCGCGGGAAGATAAAGGCCAACCTGCGCAAGTACGTGCAGAAGGGAGAGATGGTAGGCAAGAAGGGGAAGGATGCCATCTCCATCCCCATCCCCTTCATCGACATCCCCCACTTCAAGTACGGCCACAAGGAGCAGGGAGGCGTCGGACAAGGAGACGGCGAGGTGGGTCAGCAGCTCGCCCCGGGAGCGGTCCAGCCCGGGGAGGGTCAGCAGGCCGGCCAGGGCGAGGGAGACCACGTCCTGGAGGTGGACGTCACCCTCGACGAGCTGGCGCAGATACTGGGCGAGGAGCTGCAGCTCCCCAACATCGAGCGCCGGCAGAACGAGAAGATCGTCACCCAGAAGATCAAGTACACCGGCGTCAACACCACCGGGCCCGAGTCGCTGCGCCACTTCAAGCGCACCTACAAACAGGCCCTGCGGCGGCAGATCGCCATGGGGACGTATGACCCGAGCCGGCCCGTCATCATCCCCACCCGCGAGGACCGCCGCTACCGCAGCTACAAGCTGCAGGATCTCCCGGAGACCAACGCCGTCATCATCTACATGATGGACGTGTCCGGCTCCATGGGCGACGAGCAGAAGGAGATCGTCCGCATCGAGAGCTTCTGGCTCGATACCTGGCTGCGCCACCAGTACAAGGGTCTGGAGGCTCGCTACATCATCCACGACGCGGTGGCCCGCGAGGTGGATCGCGACACCTTCTTCCACACCCGCGAGTCCGGCGGGACGATGATCTCCAGCGCCTACAAGCTGTGCCGGGACATCATCAAGGCGGACTACCCCAAGAGCGCGTGGAACGTGTACCCCTTCCACTTCTCCGACGGCGACAACTGGAGCGCGGACGACACCCGCCAGTGCATCGAGATGCTGCGCGACGACATCATCCCCGGCGTCAACCAGTTCGCCTACGGCCAGGTGGAGAGCCCCTACGGCAGCGGCCAGTTCATCAAGGACCTCCGCGAGGCCATCGGCGACTCCAACAACGTGGCCCTGAGCGAGATCGCCGACAAGGACGCCATCTACACCTCCATCAAGGACTTCCTCGGCAAGGGCCGCTGAGGCCCACCCCACTCCCCCGGAGCGCGCGATGCCCAAGAGCCTCACCCCGCGACTGAGCAAGCTGAAGGAGGAGATCGAGGGCCACGCCCTCGAGTTCGGCCTCGACTTCTTCGAGACCGTCTTCGAGGTCCTCAGCTACGACGAGCTCAACATGGTGGCCGCCTACGGCGGCTTCCCCACCCGCTACCCCCACTGGCGCTGGGGCATGGACTACGAGCAGCTCTCCAAGGGCTACGAGTACGGGCTCAGTAAAATCTACGAGCTCGTCATCAACAACGACCCCTGCTACGCCTACCTCCTGGAGAGCAACTCCGAGGTGGACCAGAAGCTCGTGATGGCGCACGTCTACGGCCACTGCGACTTCTTCAAGAACAACTTCTCCTTCCGCCACACCAACCGCCGGATGATCGACGACATGGCGAATCACGCCACGCGCGTGCGCCGGTGGATCGACAAAATCGGCGTGGAGAAGGTGGAGGACTTCATCGACCGGGCGCTCTCGCTGGAGAACCTGATCGATCAGCACGCGCCACACATCCGGCGCAACCCGGACCCGAAGAAGGCCGAGGACGAGCTGAAGGCGAACGAGCGGGTGGAGGGCTTCAAGGTGAACCGCGAGTACATGCGCGGCTACATCAACCCGTCCGAGTTCCTCGACAGCCAGCGGCGCAAGGTGGAGGAGGAGAAGCTCCGGACCAGGAAGTTCCCCGAGCGCCCGCAACGCGACGTGCTCCTCTTCCTGCTCGAGCACGCGCCCCTGGAGCCCTGGGAAGCGGACATCCTCGCCATCCTCCGCGACGAGGCCTACTACTTCGCGCCCCAGGGGCAGACGAAGATCATGAACGAGGGGTGGGCCAGCTACTGGCACTCCACCATCATGACGCGACGGGCGCTCAAGGATGACGAGATCATCGAGTACGCGGACCGGCACTCGGGCACCATGGGGACTCGGCCGGGAGCGCTCAACCCGTACAAGCTGGGCATCGAGCTGTGGCGGGACATCGAGGACCGGTGGAACAAGGGCCGCTTCGGCAAGGAGTGGGACGAGTGTGATGACCTGCGCGCTCGCCGCTCCTGGGACAAGAAGCTGGGGGCTGGCCGCGAGAAGATCTTCGAGGTGCGCAAGCACTACAACGACATCACCTTCATCGACACCTTCCTCACCGCCGAGTTCGCCATCGAGCAGAAGCTCTTCGTCTACGGCTTCAACGAGAAGCGCAACTCGTGGGAGATCCTGGACCGCGAGTTCCGCAAGGTGAAGAACAAGCTGCTGCAGGGGCTGACGAACTTCGGGCAGCCGATCATCGAGGTGGTGGACGGCAACTTCGAGAACCGGGGCGAGATGCTGCTGACGCACCGGCACGACGGGCAGGACCTGAAGGGGGACTACGCCCGCGAGACGCTGCGCAACCTCCAGTCCCTGTGGCGCCGGCCCACCTCCATCATCACCCGGTACGACGGCAAGAGCGTGATGCTCCGCTTCGACGGGCAGAACCACACCGAGCGGAAGATCGAGCTCTGAGTCCCCTCCCCCCTCCCCTGCCAGCAGGGGATTGACTGAATTCTCCGCCACCGTCCACCGACCGTGCGATCGAGCCCTCGCAAGGTCGCGGAAATATTCGAGTCGAGGGTTGGGCAGGGCCGGGAGGCTCCACTAGAGTGGAGGGGCCCCATGAGACTCGTCGCCCTCCTCTTCGTCACCCTGCTCTGCCTGGGCGCCACGCCGGCCGAGGCCTCCTCCACCCGCTACCTCATCAAGAACCGCCGGATCGAGCCGAACCAGCCGCTGGCGGTGGCGCTCCAAGCGGCCGAGCTGCCCCCAGAGCAGGTGCAGGCCGTCATCAACGCGCTGGAGGGCGTGTTCGACTTCACGAAGTCCCGGGTGGGAGACCAGTTCCGCCTGGTGATTCGAGACGGGGAGCTGGACTTCTTCGACTACCGCCAGAGCGCGATGGACGAGTGGCAGGTGCGTCGCGACGGCGACAAGTACGTGGGCAGCAAGCGCGCGATCGAAGTGGAGAAGCAGGTGTCGCTGGTGTCGCTGGAGATCGAGAACTCGCTGTACGAGGCGGCGCTCTCGGCGGGGGAGGATCCGCTCATCGGCATGGTGCTGGCGGACGTGTTCGCCTGGGACATCGACTTCTACCGGGACGTGCGCAAGGGGGACCGGGCGCGAGCGCTGGTGGAGAAGTTCCTCGCCAAGGGGCGGCTCCTCCGCTACGGGGAGGTGCTGGCGGCCACGTACGAGGGCGAGGCGGTGGGCACCAAGCGCGTCTTCCGCTACGAGATGCCGGACGGGCGGGCCAGCTTCTTCCAGGAGGACGGCTCGAGCGCGCGCAAGGCCTTCCTGAAGAGCCCGCTGAAGTACGCGCACGTGACGAGCCGCTTCGGCTCGCGCTTCCACCCGGTGCTCAAGTACGTGAAGGCCCACAACGGGGTCGACTACGCGGCGGGGGTGGGGACGCCGGTGTGGGCGGTGGCGGACGGCACGGTGACGGTGGCACACAACACGGGCGCCGGGGGCAACACGGTGTGTCTGCGACACACCAACGGCTTCGAGACCTGCTACCTCCACCTGTCGCGCTTCGGCGCCGGCGTGCGCAAGGGCGCGCGGGTGAGCCAGAAGCAGGTGATTGCCTACTCGGGCAACACTGGCCGTAGCACCGGCCCCCACCTGCACTACGCCCTCAAGCGCCACGGGAACTACGTCAACCCGCTCAACCAGAACTTCCCGCGCACCGAGCCCCTCCCCAAGTCGCTGATGGAGGACTTCGTGGCCAGTGTCGCTCCACTCGCCGAGCAGCTCGACGCCGTCTCCGTGGCCTCCGTGGCCGCTCCGACGCCTTCCCATCCATAGCCCTTTCCAAACATCCGGGTTATTCCAGACATTGGGGAGGGAAATAAACACAAGCACACTGCAAAAGTGCAGCGCGATTCCTCGCGCGAAATGAGGCACGTCCCGAGGAGGGCCACACTGCTAGGATGCCAGCCCCCCCTGGCAGTCCCCCCTCCACCCGGATATCCTCATGTCTGTCATTGCCGAATTCATCCAGACCGCCGAAACCCTGCATCAAGGGCTCGCCCGGCTGAGCAAGGAGTTGCAGCAAGGACTACCAGAGCGACTGGCGCGCTTCCCGAGAGATCCCGCCCAGCGGAAAGCCATGCAGTTGGAGCAGGCGGAGGTGCTGCAACGCCGCACCCCGGAAGTAACCCACTGGCTGGACGGAGTCTATGCCCGGCTCACCGAGCTGGATGCACGACTGGCGGAGGAGGAGCGGGAGCGGGCCATGGAGCACCACCGCTCCACCGTGCAGCCCTTCTTCCTGCAGTGTCCCCTCGTACGACGCTGCGTGGACAAGCCGCTGGGCTACCCGGGAGACTATGTGACGGTGGAGATGCTCTTCGGCAGCGAGGATCAGGGCGTGTCCACGCTGGCGCGGCTGCTGTCCCACTACACGCTCAACGTCGGACCGGCCCAGGCCCACCGGGCGCGCCCTCAGTGGTTGCTCGGCCACCTGCAGCGACGAGAGCAGGAGCTGGGGCGGCCCCCGCGAGTACTGTCCTTCGCCTGCGGACCCGAGCACATGCTGCGCGAGCACACCTCCCTGGGAGGCACCGGCTCTTTCACCCTGTGTGACTTCGACCCCGCCCCGCTCGATTACTGCCGCCGGCAGTTCGAGAAGCTGGCTCGCCTGCCCCGAGGTGACATCCCCGCCCCGCAGCTTCGCTTCCTCAATGTCTCCACCTACCAGCTCATGCGACAGCGGGACGCGCTCGACAAGATGCGCCACCCGGACGGCCCCATGGACATCGTGATCGCCGCGGGCATCCTGGACTACCTCAAGGATAACGTCCTCACGCGCTTCCTGGACATGATGGCCTCGCTGCTCGCCCCCGGTGGACTGCTGCTGCTGACGAACCTGCACCAGCGCAACCCCTGGAAGGCCCTCATGGAATACGTGTGCGACTGGTACGTGATACACCGCCCCCGAGAGCACTTCCTGCAACTGTGTGAGGGCCCTCCCGAGCGCGGGCTCAGCACGCTCGAGCTGAGCACCGACCCGACTGGAACCAACGTCTTCTGGGCCGGCCAGAGGCTCTGAAGAGCCGCCGGGACGGCCTCAGCTCCACTCCAGCAGGTACTCCGCGTGGGTCAACGCGAGGGCCCTCCCGGTCACCTTTCCATTGCCACGCAGGACCTTGAGGGCCTCGGAGAGAGCGCCCTCATGGAAGTACACCGGCTGCATGTCGTCGCGGTACGTGAGCCGGATGAGGTTCTGCCCCATGTCTTCGTAATGGCGCGTGCCGTAGCTGACGAGCGTGGAATAGATGGTGTTGGTGGAAGAGAAGACCCGCTTGGGATCGCCCGGCCCGACCAGCCGCATCAGCGTGTTGCCCACATAGGACTTGAAGAAGCCCGTCACGGTGGAGGCCCCGCAGAGCCGCAGGCCCTCCTCCGGGGAGCCGCACTGCGGCTCGAGCACGTCCGCCGCCAGGTAGATGAGCCGCAGGAAGTCCGGTACCGGGTAGGAGAAGAAGTCCACCGGCATCTTGTGGACCCGGAGTTGCTGCATCAGCCGCTCCACCGCCGCCCCTCCCACTCGCTCTTCCAGCATCCGGTACACGGCGTTGAAGATGAAGCCGCGGACGGTGTCATCCGTCTTGCAGATGGCGAGGCGCTGAGCGAGATCGTTCTTGTCGCTGGGCATCGAGGAACCTTCCAGGTTTCGGACGAGGGACGGGACCTGGACCTCCCTTCCTCCTATCAAACTCCTCCCTCGGACGGTGAGCGAACTGCCGTCCGCCCCGCGTTGAACGCCTACCCGCCCCCGAGGCACTCACCCACCTGGGAGGAGCCCGGCCGTATTCTTTCGGTGCGACCAGACCCACCGCCGGGTAGGCTACCGCACCGGGCCGACACGCCGGAAGGAGCGGCTGTGGCCTCGTCTGCCAACCAGTCTTCCGCTCGTCAGAGAATCGCACGCATGTCCAAGCCCATCCCCGTTGCCGACCCGAACGCCACCGCTTCCGCGTCCCTCGAGATGGGCCGAGAGCCCAGTCGCACCGGATTGGATCCACAGAACGTCCACCGCGGGGTCCTCGAGCACGTCCGCTACTCCCGGGGCAAGCACCCGGACACCGCCACCGCCCACGACCGCTTCATGGCGCTGGCCCTCGCGGTGAGGGATCGGCTCGCCGACCGCTGGGTTCGTACCGCTCGCACCTACTACGAGCAGGACTCCAAGCGCGCCTACTACCTCTCCGCCGAGTACCTCCTGGGCCGCGCGCTGGGCAACAACCTCATCAATATCGGCATGTACGAGTCCGCCGAGCAGGCCCTGCGTGAGATGGGAGTGGATTTGTCTACCCTCATCGAAATGGAGCAGGATGCGGGGTTGGGCAACGGAGGTCTGGGGCGGCTGGCGGCGTGCTTCCTGGACTCGCTGGCGACGCTGGGC
>QKJM01000183.1 GCA_003249315.1 Archangium sp. | reverse complement strand
CGCGGCCCGCGCGAAGGCCCGCTTCCTCAGCGTCGCTTCCCACGAGCTCCGCACCCCACTCACTTCCCTCATGCTCCTGCTGCAGCAGGCCATCCGGAAGGCCGAGCGGGAGCCTTCCAGCCCGAGCGCGCTCAAGCGCATGCTGCGCCAGGCCGGCCGGCTGGCCATCCTGGTGGACGACCTGCTCGACGTCTCCCGCCTGGAGCATGATCGGATCGTCCTGCGGCCTGCCCCCGTTGAGTTGCGCTCGCTCGTGAGCGAGGTGGTGGAGGACTTCCGCGCCTGCGTGCCCGATCGGCAGCTCCGGCTCGAGCTGCCCCGGGAGCCGACGCGCGTGGATGCGGACCCCACCCGCGTCGCGCAGGTGCTCTCCAACCTCCTCGACAACGCCATCAAGTATTCACCCGAGGGGAGCCCGGTGGACGTCCTCCTCGTACTCGAGGAGGGCCTTGCCCGCGTGTCGGTGAGCGACCAGGGACCCGGGATTCCCGAGGAGGACCGAGACCGGCTCTTCACGCCCTTCGAGCGGCTGGGGGGCCCGGGGCAGCACTCGCCGGGGCTCGGGTTGGGCCTCTACCTCTCCCGCCAGCTCGTCGAGCGCCACGGAGGGCAGCTCCGCGCGGAGCCGACGAGTGGCAGGGGGGCGACCTTCTCCTTCTTCCTGCCTCTCGACGGTGAACAGGGCCGGGCCCGGCACTAGGAAGAGCGCGACGCTCGAGGGCTCACTCTTTCGCGGCAGGGAGGTGGACGGTGAAGGTGCTGCCCTGGCCCGGTTCGCTCTTCACCTCGATGCGGCCCTGGTGCTGCGCGATGATGCCGTAGCTGACGGACAGCCCCAGCCCCGTTCCCTTTCCCCTCGGCTTCGTCGTGAAGAAGGGCGTGAACAGCTTCTTCTGCGTCTCAGGGCTCATCCCGTGCCCCGTG
Organism: Archangium sp.; assembly: GCA_003249315.1. Classification (GTDB taxonomy): domain Bacteria; phylum Myxococcota; class Myxococcia; order Myxococcales; family Myxococcaceae; genus QKJM01. The sequence goes on along the minus strand of QKJM01000183.1, from coordinate 2,301 downwards.
TCCGTCACCGCCACCACCACCTCGCTCCCCTCCTGCCTCGTGCGGATGCGGATCTCCCCCCACTGCTCGATGGCCTGGGCCGCGTTCACCAGCAGGTTGGCGAACACCTGGCTGAGCTGCGTCGGGTGACAGCTCACCCGCGGGAGCGTCCCATAGTCGCGCTTCACCTCGCATTTGTACTTCAGCTCGTTCCACACCATCTTCAGCGTGTTTTCCAGCTCCGCATTCACATCCACCAGAGGCGTCTCACCGGTGTCCTCCCTCGCGAACGTCCTCAGGCTCTGGACGATCTCCTTGATGCGCCGGGTCCCGTCCTGCGACTCCGTGAGGAGATCGGGCAGATCCTCGAGGATGAACGCCACGTCCTCCTGCTCCCACTGCGCTCGAAGGGGGGCCCGCAGCTCCTCCGGAAGTCTCGGGGCCGCCTCTTCTCCGGATTCCTCTAGCAGCTCCCGCTGCCGCTTCAGCAACGGTAGGAGGGCGGAGACGTACTCCTGCATCCTCCCCAGGTTGCTCATCACGTAGCTCAGCGGGTTGTTGATTTCGTGCGTCACCCCCGCGGCCATCTGCCCCAGCGAGGCCATCTTCTCGGCCTGGATGAGCTGCGCCTGCTGCGACTCCAGCTCGCGTGTCGCCTGCACCAGCTTCTCGGTGCGGCTCTGCACCAACTCCTCCAGCCGGTCCCGGTGGCGCCGCAGCTCCTCCTCCTGCTGGCGCAGCCGCGCCTCCGCCTTCTTGTTCTCGGTGATGTTGCGAACGATGCACACGGCATCGTCCGGCCCGCCGCGGACGATTCGCGCCTCGAACTGCTCGAGCCCCCGGGGTACCTCCAGCTCGTACTCGAACACCACCAGGGAGCCCTCCCGGATGGCGCGCTCCACGTTCGTGAGCACTCCTTCCTTGAAGCTGCTCGGCGCCGGCAGGTCGCGGATGTTGAGGCCGATGAGGGCCTCGGGCGGCACCGCGAGCTCCCGCGGATCGCTCATCCGCACATCCAGGTAGGTGCCGTCGATGCGCATGCGGAAGATGAGGTCCGGAATCACTTGCACCAGCGCGTTCAGCCGCTCCTCGCGCAGCCGGCTGGGGGTGATGTCCATATGGGTGCCCATCATGCGCAGCGGCCGACCTTGTCCGTCGAACTCCACCACTCGCCCCCGGCACAGAACCCATACCCACTCACCTCCCTGGTTCCGCAGGCGGTACTCGATGGAGACCCGAGGGGAGCGTCCCTCCAGGTGCTCACGGAAGCGCCGCTCGAACTCCGTCTGGTCCTCGGGGTGGCACAGCTCCAGCCAGTCCTCGCGGGTGGAGACTGGCGCCTCCAGGCCCAGCATGCCCAGCCAGCAGGGGTCCACGAACAGCTCTCCCGTGGTGACGTTCAAGTCCCACAGGCCATCCTCCACGCTCTCCAGCGCCAGGCGCAGTCGCTTCGCGTCCACCGTCTCGGTTCCCGGCACCGTCTCTCGATGCACGTGGGAGCCCCCCGCGCTCGTTTCGGAGTCATCCCGAAAAAAGCGATCTGAGACCTTGGGGACGCGGGGCATGGGAGAAACCTCGTAGCGTGCGGTGCGGTGTCCCCCTGTTCGTACAGTCTATTGGAGTCCTCCTGACCCAGAAACCTCTCTGAGCAGGGGATGAACACGATCAGCAGCACGGTGAGCAGGCAGGTGGGCAGGAGGTCCTTGCCCACCCAGGCGAGCCACTGGCCGTCGTCCATTCCGAAAGTGAGATGGCCCCGTCTCAGAGTGAGTGAGGGAGGGGGTGTTGTCTCACTGAGGGGAGGGGGGCTCGGGTAACAGGCCCGCGTCGTCCGGCACGGGGCCGGCGCCCTCGGAGGGGGGCGTCGTGAGGGGCAGCACCGGGAGGGGCACCACCGGCGGGGGCACGGGCCGCAGATGGGAGAGGGCCTCTCGGGCAGACAGGGAGCGCGGGTGGAGGGCCACGGCGCGTTCGAGCCACCGGAGCTGCGCCTCCTTCCGGCCGCGCTTCCCGTGGAAGGCGGCGATACGGAGCATCTCCTCGGTGTAGTCCGGGTGCAGCACCTCCCCGGCGGTGGCCGCGGCCAGCACCGGCCAGAGCATCTCCGGGTCCGCGACCTCGTCCAGCCGGGTCTGCAGCAGCTCAGACACCTCGGTGCGCCGCCAGACGGTGTGGAAATGTCGCGCGTCCTCGCGCAGGGCCGCGTCGAAGCGCAGCGGCAGCGCGCACCCCGTCTGCTCGCAGGCGGCGAGGTAGTCCATGAAGAAGTCGAGCGGGCCCCGGGCCGTGTACAGGTTCATCCGCTCCGGGCCATAGGCCTCC
>QKJM01000150.1 GCA_003249315.1 Archangium sp. | reverse complement strand
CCCTAGAACGCCAGACCTCCCTCCCCCCGGGGAGGGGGCAAGGCGCAGGAGTCGAAGGATATGAAGTCTGAAATTCATCCGGTGTATCCGCCCTCCCGCATCACCTGTGCGTGCGGCAGCGTCTTCGAGACCCGCTCCTCGCGCGGCTCGTTCGCGGTGGAAGTCTGCTCGCAGTGCCACCCCTTCTTCACCGGCAAGTACAAGCTCATGGACACCGCGGGCCGCGTGGAGCGCTTCCGCAGGAAGTACGGCGCTTCCCCCACCTCCAAGAAGTAGTCGCGGCGCTCCCATCAGCACGACGCAGTCCCCGACGAGCAGGGTGTCGGAGGCCTCTTTCGGAGGCGCTCCTGCCCTGCTCGCGGCGTTTCCGGGCAGGGCATCCGCGTCAAGTTTTCGGGTGCTACAGGCCAGAAATTTGATGTAGCACCCTGTTGACCGCACAGTGCCCGCCGTCACGACGACCTTTGACGGAGGCCAGATGTCCGCGGAAGCCGCTGCTCCTGCCCTGAAGCTTGTCCAGCCCTCGCTGCGCGAGAGCCTCTTTGCCCGTAGTCCGGCATATCGGCTCTACCAGGGGGACAGCCTGGCGCTGCTCGAGCAGTTCGATTCGGGAACCTTCGACATGGTGTTCGCGGATCCGCCGTACTTCCTCTCCAACGGGGGCTTCACCTGCAAGGGTGGCAAGCGCGCGGCGGTGAACAAGGGCGGCTGGGACGTGTCGCGCGGGGTGGAGGAGGACCATGCCTTCACCACGGCGTGGCTGAAGGCCTGCCAGCGCGTGCTCAAGCCCACGGGGACGCTGTGGGTGAGCGGCACCCAGCACGTCATCTTCTCGGTGGGCTTTGCCATGCAGAAGCTCGGCTTCAAGCTGCTGAACACCGTCACCTGGTACAAGCCCAACGCGAGCCCGAACCTGTCGTGCCGGTACTTCACGCACTCCACGGAGCTGCTCATCTGGGCGTCGCCGAAGGCGGGCGGGAAGCTCCAGCACACCTTCAACTACGCGAAGATGAAGGCGGACAACGGCGGCAAGCAGATGCGCGACGTGTGGTCGCTGCCGCGCGCGGGGGACGAGGAGCTGGCGTCGGACGAGTCCGGCCGGGTGTGGACGATGACGGCGCCCCGGCGCGAGGAGAAGGCGCACGGCAGCCACCCCACGCAGAAGCCGGTGTCGCTGCTCGAGCGGGTGATTGAAGCGAGCACCCCCGAGGACGCGCTGGTGTTGGATCCCTTCAATGGCAGCGGGACCACGGGAGTGGCCGCGCTGAAGCTGGGCCGGCGCTACGTGGGCATCGACATGGACGAGAAGTACCTCACCCTGTCGCGGAAGCGGCTGGACGAGGTGGCACGCGGCGCGGGCCGGTAATGAGCCTGTTGCCCGAGAGTGCGGCGGAGGTGGAGGCGCGCCGCACCTCCAGGGGAGGCGCTCAGCCCGTGGCGAGCCTTCCAACCGTAACCATCCCCGGGCCTGCTGCTTCTTTGGGGGCTTCGAGGACTTCGTGATGCCGGGCTCTCAGGCTGGAGGTGGAATGTTCTGGTTTACGTGGAAGAGGTTGGTCGGATCATACCGGCCCTTCACTTCGACCAGCCGGTCGTAGTTCTCCTGGTAGGTGGCCCGCACGCGCTCGTGCCCCTCCTGCATCATGAAGTTCACGTATGCGCCCCCCGCGGAATAGGGGTGTATCGCGTCCCAGTACTCCTTCGTCCAGGTGGTGATTCGTTCCGCGTTGGCTGGCGAGGGATCCACTCCAGTGATGACAGAAGACCAGAGGACGTCGCGGTAGCTGAAGGCCGTGTCCTCCATGCCCACCCGATGCACTGCTCCGTCGATGGGATAGAGGTGCATGGTGGAGAGCGGCGTTGGCAGGCGCTCGGCGTACTCGAGGTGTCGCGCGATGGCTTCATCCCCCAACTCGCGGACGAAGTCGGCTCGCCAGTACCACTGCAGGCCTTTCGGGTAGAGCGGATCGAACATGCTCTGCAAGGCAGGGAAGGGCATTGTCTGGATGCCCACGAACGCCGGCGGGCCGAACTCCCGGATGGGCTTGAACGTCGCGTCCGCCCGCTCCGGCGGCCCCGTGTAGCACCACACGGTGCCACAGACCTTTTCCAGGTGCAGGTGCTTGGGGAAGGGCGCCGCGGGGGGCACCGTCAGGAAGACGAAGAAGCCGTTGAGCTCCTCCGGCGCCTGGGGAAGGAACTCGCGGTACCAGCGCATGACCTCCTCGGCCTGCTCCAGGTGCCAGAAGGTCGGGCCGCCGACGATGGTGCTCAGCGGGTGCAGCTTGAAGAGGAAGGAGGTGACGACGCCGAAGTTGCCGCCTCCTCCCCTCACCGCCCAGAAGAGATCCGGGTGCTCCTCGTCGCTGGCCGTCACGAAGCGCCCGTCCGCGAGCACCATGTCCACCGCCAGCAGGTTGTCGATGCTCAGGCCGAACCTCCGGCTGAGGTGCCCGATGCCGCCGCCCAGCGTCAGGCCCCCCACGCCCGTCGTGGAGATGATGCCCGAGGGGGTGGCCAGTCCAAAGGCATGCGTTGCGTGGTCCACGTCGCCCCAGACGGCGCCACCTTCGACGCGGACGGTTCGGGCCGAGGGGTCCACATGCACGCTTCGCATCAGCGACAGGTCGATGACCAGGCCGTTGTCACAGCTCCCCAGCCCCGCGCCGTTGTGGCCGCCACCGCGGATGGCCACCGTCACCCGGTGCTCGCGGGCGAAGTCCACCGCCGCCAGGACGTCCGCCACGTCGAAACAGCGGGCGATGAGGGCCGGATGCTTGTCGATCATTGCGTTGTAGACGCTGCGGGCGGTGTCGTACTCCGGGTCCCCAGGCTGGATGAGCGGTCCTCGCAGCCGGGCTCTCAGGGCGTCGATGGCAGCGGGGGCCACGCTGAGCGCCGGTCCCCCATTCGTGCTGATCTCCTCGGTCATCGTGGGCCTCCCCCCTCTCTGCACTGGCTGAAGGTAGGTGGCCCGGGGGACACTGTCTCCGCTCGGGCAAGACAGCCCTCCCTCCCACGGAAGGTGTCCGAGAGCCGCCGAAGCTACGTCGGCTCCACGCAAAGTATAGGAGGGATGATGGGGGCCCTGTTGAGGGCGTGGGCTCGCTCGACACGGGCGGGAAGATCATCGCGTTCCCGGCTCGCTTCGGGGTGTGGATGGAGCTGGCGCCGATCGAGGCGCTGCCGGGCTTCGTCGAAGGCGTGGCCGAGGGCACCAGCGGAGGGAGCGTACAGCTCCAGCTCTGGCTCCCGGAGGACTACCCGGTCGAGGCAGTGGGCGGATGCTGAAGGGCGCGCCATGATGGAGCGCGACTTCGACGTGGAGGAGCAGGCCTCTGCCCACCTCGCTCTCCTTGGACTTACGGCGGACAGGGTCCTGGTTCGGCGTTAGACTGAAGGCTTCATCTAGGAGGCGCACCCGCCATGGCATGGAGCCTGGAAATCCACCACATCGACGTCGGGCAGGGAGACTCGACGCTGATCATCGCCCGCGACAACGGCATTGGCATGGGCCACGTCGCACAAGTCCAGGCCGCTCTCGTCGATGGCGGGACGCAAGCCAAAGGGGATGACGTCCACGACTACATCACCCAGACGGCCAACCTCAACCAGATCGATACCATCGTGGCAACGCACTACGATGCCGATCACTTTGGCGGTCTGCGGCGCATCCTCGGCAGGGCCACCCCTGAGTACGACAACGCGCTCATCTTCGATCAGGGGGAGCCCGGACGCATCACCGTGAAGAGGTCCCGAGGCTCGGCCGGCTTCTCCCAATACATCGACAATCAGGAGCAGGACTACAGCAACTACCTGATCGCCATTGGCAGTCGAGGTGCTCGCAACCGGGTCACCGCAACCGTGAGTTGCTCCCCCACGAACACCAACATGCGGATCCTGGCGGGTTGGCAGGATCCGAACTGGCTGCTGGGGAGGGAACTGCTCTGGTACGGCGCCGTGCCCCCGGCTGGTGCGCCGACCATCACCTGCATCGCCGTCAATCAATATGTCCATGGCGCCGGAGGGCCCTTCCTCTCGGGCATGGCCGTGGACCCCAAGAACGAGAAGAGCCTCGCCCTGCTCGTACGGTTCAACAACTTCAAGTACTACCTGGGCGGAGACATCGAGTCCACCCAGGAAGCCCAGATCGCCCAGCAGTTGAACCCCGCCAATAACGCCCAGGGCCGTGTGCTGGCCATGAAGGTCAGCCACCACGGCAGTGATCGCTCGACCACGGGGACCTTCGTCAACCGGCTCCGGCCGAGCGCGGCGTTCATCTCCTGTGGCTACAACAACACCCACCACCACCCGAGGCCCGGGGTGCTCCAGAACCTGCAGAACTGCGGCAGCCTCCAGCACTACTACCTGACGGCCGATCGCAACGACCAGGCGTTTCGCACGCGGGTGGGACGGAACACCGTGCCCGCGGTCGCGCCGAATCTCGGGGGAGCCTACAGTGCCAAGGCGGTCGTCGCGGGCTGCTGGGGAGGCCTGTATGACGCGGGCCCCGGAGTGCGTGAGGGCAACATCGTGCTCTCCGTCACCGCCGCCCAGTCCGTACTGCCCGTTACGGGGGTGCTCCCCATCGGGACGCACCGCTTCCGGGTGACCTGCGACTCAGCCGACATCAACAACCACCAGAACGTCCAGAACGATCACGACTGAGCGGCCCGAGGCGCGGGCCGTGAAAGGGCTCCCTTCTCGTACGCCCACAGGTCCGGTGCCACGGCCAGACGCATAGCGGTGATGGAGCGGCTGGCCGGCCACGAGCGTGGAGTCCTACTGCGCCCTACATTACGGCGGGGCGGAAGTGATCTCCGAAGTGGGGGGAGTGGGTGATGGAGTACATCGGCATCGATACCACGCTGCCTGGGGTGGCCCTCGCGCCGGAGCCAGGCTCGCACCTGCCGTGGGCAATCCCAGGTGCTTCAGAATCGCGCGCCCCCCTCGTGCTCCCTTGATGTACGCCAGCACCCAGGAGCGCTCATTGCTGCTGCTGCCACAAGGCGAGCTGGTCTTCGCGAATCGTGCTCCCCTCGAGCAGACCGACTGACTTGAAGATCTTCCTGAGCACCGCGACGTTATTGTTCACGGCGCTTGGATACGCCAGTTCGAACGCCAGTTTGTTACGGGGAAGATCCACACGCATCTCCGAATCAGTCTTTGAGCTGAACTGGCGCGCGTTGGTGAACTCACGCGCCCAGACTCCCGTCCTCATGCTCTTGCCGAACTTGCTGGGCCATTGTTCTCGTTCGATTTCGGGGACCTTCTTGAGCGATCGGTACGCGAGCTCCACCGTCGCGCACCAGGGGCACGTCTCCTTGGGCTTGAGACCCAGGGCGCCCGGGTCATCCATTCCCTCGTAGGGACAACACAGATGGACGTCCTGGCCATCGACGAAGAAGGAGCTGATCCACGCCAGGGCCGCCGGCTCCGCGCAATTGAAGCTGTGCCAGCGGGCCACGCCCGGTGTGGGGGTGCCCAGGGAGCTCAGGGTGTTGACCTGTTCCCTCGAAGCCGCGAAGAAGCTCAATCCAACGTAGGAAAGCATGGCCTGGCGGCTGGGCAGCCTCAAGGATAGGAGTTCTCGCACACGATAATTGATCGCGAGATTGTTCGCGCGCGCCATGATGTCGTCATAGTACTGATTGAAGGGCGAAGTGTCCGACTTGGAATCTTTGCTCAGAATCAGAGGCTCACTGCCAAACATCTTTTTGAATTTGCTGCTCGGATCCTTATAGGGAGGTAGAGCGCACGCGCCGAGCATCGCTTCTATGCCAACGAGGTTTTTCACCTTGGGGGCTCCTCCCGACATTCCCAGAACAGGGACGAGCATGTGTTTTTTGTTGCTGATGCACGTGGTCTTCACCCAGGAAATGCATACGCATCCGCTGATCTCCTTCGGGCTTTCGCTCTTTTCGTATTTGTAGAGCAAGCCGGAGTAGGACGTACCCAGGATATGATACTTCTTCATCAGCTCATCCGACGCACTCGCCAGATCCTCGGGCGACTTGCTCGCGTTGTTTTCGAGCGAGATCCAATCTTCACGAGGAAAAACAGCAGCGGGCGGGAGGTAACTCGGGGCCACGATGAACCCGGCCCCGCGCAGGTACAGCCGCAGTCCCTCGAAATAGTCATCACCGTAACGGGTGGGAAGTTTCGCCACCTCGTCGCTGAGCGCGCCCGCCTTTTCGATCTTGCCTTTGAGCCTGTTGAGGTTTGTCCACTTTGCCTGCGACGGACGCCACGATTGAATGGTCTGCTGTTGCTTGATGAGGCGATTATAGTTCGTTTGGGCTGAGGGGTGAGCCTTGCGCAGTTCCTCATGGCGAAGAAACAACGCCTCGTTCTCGGAAAGAGACTCCTCGGCGGATTCATGCGCTTTGCACACATGATAGAACCAGCGCTTCTCTGAGTCGAGAATTCCCGTGACCAGGGGTTGGAAACGCTTCTGCCACTTGACGCGAGCCTTCTCCCCCTCCTCCCCCTTCGTGACGAACCCCTCGACCACGCGCGCCAGGGCCGGGCCAACTTGGAGATCCACGCTGGTCAAGTGCTGTCTGTAGCGCTCGAGCCGCGTCACGAACTCCTTCGAGGCCCCCCCTTGCGCCTCCTTTGGCTGCCTCAGGCCGCTTTTGTTGATGTTGACATTGGAATTGGCATTGTACGTGTCATTGGATTGCATCCGCATGACCTTTCCGCCGGTGGCAGGGAATCACGACGTTTTTTCAGACTCCACGAAGGTGCCTCCACTGGACTGGTGCGTCCGAGGCCATCGGTCGCGAGCCGGTGGAGCGGCAAACCTCTCCATCGTAACCTGAATACACGGAAAATCAATGGTATATGGCGAGTCGAGCGAGGGATGGATTCGAGGTGTGAGTGGGTCCGACTCAAGGCGGCTGGAGTCGAACCCTCGTCCCCTACGGATGCACGTCATCGAATCCGCGAGCCGCCGGGTGGGGCCCGGGGGCGCCAGGCGATGCGGTCGTCCTCCGTTGGTGACCAACGCGCCAGCGCCAGCGCACCGTGTGCCCCGCGGCGGCAGATGAACATGGACGAAACGTACTTCACCCTGTCGCGGAAGCGGCTGGATGAGGTGGCTCGCACCGAGGGAGGGTAGTCCCCTCGAGGGCCTGGTCGTCCCCCCAGGTGAAGCCGACTCCCAGTATCAACGAGGCCCCTCGTGCCCACGGGGCCTCGGCACCAGGTACCGCGCCTCCGCGCTGAGGGAAATCCTGTTCCTCGGCAGGGCGTGGGCCCGCGGGCGCGGCGGCCACCCCTCCTTGCAGTGCTGGCACCCGAGTTTCGGGCGCTTCTCCACCCGCACGTAGTGCTCCCTCCTGGTTTGTGGCCCAGAGGTCCCATGGAACGGCTCACCCCGTTACGACGGGGTCCGGCGAGCAGTTACCCTTTAACGGCAGTGGCTCTACGGGCGTGGCCGCACTGAAGCTGGGCCGGCGCTACGTGGGCACCGACATGGACGAGAAGTACCTCACCCTGGTGGCCCTGGCGGCTTGAGCCTCCCAACTCGTCCAGTTCACCGGCCGCGAGCCCGTCGAACAGGTGCGCCAGCGGCTCCGGGACGAGAAGCAGGCGGACCTGCACGATGACATCCTGCTCGAGCTCTACCGGCACTTCATCATCACGGAGGCGTAGGCCTCCCCGGGAGAGCCCGGCACCGTCACTGGTAGGTGCGCTGGATCACGCGGCTGCCGTACGTATAGAGCGCCGCGGACGTACCTTCCGCGCCGAGCCCACGGCCCTCGATGAACAGCACGTCGCTTGGCACCGTCTCGATCAGGTGCGTGGCATCCGAGGCGAAGGTGCCGTTGACCGCGACGGAGTGCTCGAGGGTGGCGCTCGTCGAGCCACGCCAGAGGACGGCGAGGAAGGCATAGTCGGTGGAGCCGTCACCGCGCCCCTCGACGTAGACGTCTTTGATGTTCCGTGTCGTGTCCGCCACGCGCAGGCTGCCGAGCGGGCCTTCCCACAGGCGATTTGCATCGAAGAGGGAGATCTCGTCCCAGGAAGGATCACCGACCGCGAGGTACTGCCGCGACTGCTCGCCGTAGCTGGTCACGCTGATCGGCATGCACTCATTCGAGAAGCGCGTACCGTCTGGTTTGCGGAGGGTGACTTGGGTGCCCTGTTGATTCGAGCGGATCCACCACTGGGAGATGGCCGTATCGACCTGGACCTCGAGCACTCCGCCCGCGCAAGCGCCTCCACCTTCGGGACACGCGCGGAAGGAGAGAAACAGGTGGCTCTCGAGATCAGCGGGGTTGCCATACGAGGGCAGGCTGGCCGCGGCGAGATCGCAGATCTCCACGACATTGAAGTAGGTGCCGGCATCCCAGAACCGGATGTACCAGGGCTGAACTCGCCGCAGCGCGGTGAGGTTGGTTTGATACGTGTAGAGCAGGTCGAGGTTGTCGGTGCGGCCGGCCAGGTTGCCATGAACGAAGGTGTGCTCGTGGAAGCCCATGCTGTGAGTCTGCGCGATGCTCGTGAGCACGTGGGCACCTCCGAAGACGGACATGGCCGGCGCCGTCCAACTGGAGCGGAGCCCAGAGCTGTCGAAGGTGAGGACATCCTGCCCAGCCAGGCCGACCGAGTGCTTGCCGTAGGTGCTGCCAATGCTGGCATGGCCCGTCCCCGTCCAGCTCCGAGCGCTCGAGAAGACGGTGGTGGCCGACGCGAGTTCATAACACCCCGCACCTGCCAACACGGAGAGCGCGAGCAGCGACAGCTTTGCCTTGTATTTCATGGTTATTCCTTTTGTTCTTTAATAGAATATTATTCCGGAATGGCGGTACGGGTCCAGCCCCTTGCCCGATCCAGGGGTGAGCCCATGACGGGCGCGTGCCCCTGTCGTGAGGTGGCCTCTCAGCTGTCCCCCCAGGTGAAGCCGACTCCCAACATCAGCGAGGCTCCTCGCGCCCACGGAGCCTCGGTGGGCGCGAGCGCCTGGTACTGCGCCTCCGCGCTGAGGGAAATCCTGTTCTTCAGCAGGGCGTGCGCCCGCACTCCGACGGGCAGCCCGAGGTGGTGCGTCCCATCCAGCGAGAAGAGGCCGGCGCCGAGCGTGGCGCGCAGGTCCAACCCCCAGTCATAGCCTGGTCGCGCCATCAGCAGCGGCGGCGAGAGCAGCCCCAGGGACCAGCCGCCTCCATGCGTCTCTGCCCGGCCTCCGAGGGCCCGCGTCCAGCCGAGGGAGAGTCCCATCGAGAGAGGAAGGGGGAGCAGGGCGCGCACGCCGGCCACAGGAGTGGTTCCGCGAGAGGTGTTCACCAGGCCTCCAGTGAGCTCCAGGGAGAGCTCGGGAGAGGGACGCCAGCCCGGGCGCAGGGTGGAGCCTCGGGCCTCGGCCAGCGCGGTGAGTCGCTTCGTCGCCCAGGTGAGGAAGGCCCGCGTATAGGCCACGGCCCCCTCGACGCGTGCGTCCAGGAAGGCCTCGTACGCCGCGCGCTCCACCTTCCACTCGCGGCCCTTCCAGCGCACCACCTCGTCGCCGAAGGCATTGCCGGCCTCTCCGTACTCGCCGAACGAGCCCGGCTCGGAGGACTCCGCCCAGAAGGCGCTCCAAGGGATGGCTCCATCCTCCGCGGGAAGGGTACCCGTGCGCACCACCTCGCTCGTCTCGGCCGCCAGCGCACGCTGCGCCTCCTCTCCGGAGAGCGGCGCCACCTCGTGCCCCGTGCGGCGGGCGAGGGAAGAAGGCACCCCCTGCTGTTCGAAGCGGTCGGAGAGCCCGTGCATCACCGGCACCACGTGCATCGGCACGGCCATGTCCTGGAGGTGGTGGGCGAGGTGCCCTACGCGGTCGAACGCCCGGGCCAGGTCGCCATGGCTCGCGGCCTCCTCGGCCTCCGCCCACAGCATGCGCACGCGGGTCGCCGAGTCTCGGCGTATCCCCGAGTCCAGCGCTCCATCGGGCTGGAAGAAGTGGTGCCAGCCCGTCCACTTCACGTGGAGGTTCAAGTCCTCCGCCCGACTGCCCTCCACCACCGCCGCCCGGTGCTCCGCCAGCCCGGGCAACCCTCCCGCCTCCAGCGCCGTTTTCACGGCGGCCTCGGTGAGGGCTTCATGGTCGGGCACCGAGAAGGCTCGCGCCCCCAGAGGGAGGAGCAGGGCGAGCAGCAGCGGGGGCCAGGAGCGCGCGAAGGACATGAGCGAGCCCAACCATCGGTGTGCCTCTTTCATCCCTGCACCATGCACGAGCGGCCAGGGGCCTGCACGGCCGTTCAACCCTCCAGGGCCTCACGCAGGGCTTCACGGAAGAACGGGCGGAAGTCTCCCCGCACCTGGAGCGCGCGGAGGTTCTGCAGCAGGCCCGCCATGGCTCGCCCCACCAGCAGGGACTCGGGCGGAGGGAGGATGCGCATCAGGTCCAGCGGCTGCTTCATCTTCAGCTCCGCGAGCTGCTCGATCATGGTGTCGGTCGAGTAGTCGTAGGGTCCACGCAGCGGGACGCCGGTGATGGCGAGAATCCTCTCCAGGAGCTGGTGGGCCTTGTCCGCCGGGAGCTTGATGTTGAAGCCGCCCCGCCGGTGGAGATCGGTCAGATCGAGGGAGCGGCCTTCCATGGTGGAGTGGGCACTCTCCAGCGTGCAGCGCCAGAAGGGCTCGGAGCAGCTCTTCACCGAGCCGAAGTCGAGCACGCCGAGCCGACCGTCGGTCAGCGCCAGGTAGTTGCCGGGGTGGGTGTCCGCGTGGATGGTGCGGTGGAGGATCCATGGCCCGCAGACGGCCCGGACGAGCTGTTCGCCGCGGCGGAAGCGCTCCTCGGCGGGGAGCGACTCCACCTGCAGGGAGAGCTCGTTGAGCGTGGGGCCCTCGAGCCGCTCCAGGGTGAGCACCCGGCCGGTACACAGCTCCGGGAATGCCTTGGGCACCACCAGGTCGGGCCAGCGCGAGAGCAGCCCGCGGTAGTGCTCGAGTTGGGTGAGCTCGCGCCGGTAGTCCAGCTCCCCGGCCAGCTCGCGGCGGATCTCCTCCGCGTACTCGCGCGCGTCGAGCACCACGCCGCCCACGCCCACCGCCTTGAGCAGCGACTCGAGGTTGCGCAGGTCGCCCTCCATCGCGGCGGCGATGCCCGGGTACTGCACCTTCACCGCCACCTCCTCACCGGATTTCAGGCGGGCGGCGTGTACCTGCCCCAGCGAGGCGGCGGCGAAGGGCTCCTCGGAGAACTCGGCGAAGAGGGTGGCCGGCGAGTCACCCAGCTCCGCCTCCAGCACGGTGAGGATCTCCGCGTACGGGAGCCGAGGGGCCTGGGAGAAGAGACGGCCCACGATGGCGCGTGCCTCGGGTGGGAGCTGCGAGGAGAAGAGGGTGAGGGCCTGGCCGGCCTTGAGGGCCGCGCCCTTGAGGGTGCCGAGCGTCTCGAGCACTCGCTGCGCCATTTCCGCATGCCCATCGGACTCCCGTCCGAGCAACCGCTTCACGCGGTCGCTGGCGAGGCTCGCGCCCACCTGGGTTGCCATGCCGGCCAGGCGGGTGAGCCGCTTGAGCCTGCCACTCGGAATCGAAGGATCGTCGCTCATGTGTGGAGTGCCTCGTATCTGAAGTGCATAACGCATCGATGAGGCGCGTGCCGTGACTGAACGACGGACTCTCGACATTCGCGGATGTCTGGCGGAAGTGCGGTCGAATGGAGCATGCTAGGTAGGAGAAAGAGAGGGAGGAAACTGCATGACCATTGAGAACGAGACCACTGAGCTGTTCCCCGCCATGACCGAAGCACCCATCGAGACTCGCTCTCCGGCGCGGCGTCGCTCTGGTGCGGCGAAGAAGGCAGGCGCGCGGAAGGCCGCGGCGAAGAAGGCGGGCGCGGCGAAGAAGACGACGGCGAAGAAGGCCGCGGCGAAGAAGACGACGGCGAAGAAGGCCGCGGCGAAGAAGGCGGGCGCGGCGAAGAAGACGGCGAAGAAGGCCGCGGCGAAGAAGACGACGGCGAAGAAGGGCGCGGCGAAGAAGACGACGGCGAAGAAGGCCGCGGTGAAGAAGGCTGCGGCGAAGAAGGGCGCGGCGAAGAAGGCCGCGGTGAAGAAGACGGCGGCG
>QKJM01000798.1 GCA_003249315.1 Archangium sp. | reverse complement strand
CCCCTTCCCGACCGACACGCGAGGAGCGCCAGCGATGACGACGAAGTACCTGCTGCCCGAGGACCGGATTCCGCGCCACTGGTACAACATCCTGCCGGACCTTCCGACGCCGCCGTCGCCGGTGCTGCACCCGGGGACGCTGCAGCCGGTGAAGCCTGAGGACCTGGCGCCGCTCTTCCCCTCGCGCATCATCGAGCAGGAGATGGGGATGGAGCGCGAGGTGGCGATTCCCGAGGAGGTCCGGGAGGCGCTGGCGCGCTGGAGGCCCTCGCCGCTGTTCCGCGCGCACGCGCTGGAGAAGGCGCTCGGGACGCGCTCGCACATCTACTACAAGTACGAGGGCGTCTCTCCGTCGGGGAGCCACAAGCCGAACTCGGCGGTGGCCCAGGCCTTCTACAACGCGAAGGAGGGGGTGAAGCGGCTGGCGACGGAGACGGGGGCGGGGCAGTGGGGGAGCTCGCTGGCCTTCGCCGGGCAGCTCTTCGGGCTGGCGGTGACGGTGTACATGGTGAAGGTGAGCCATGAGCAGAAGCCCTACCGGCGCTCGATGATGCGGACGTGGGGGGCGGAGGTGTTCGCCTCGCCGTCGAGCCAGACGCAGGCGGGGCGGCGGATCCTGGAGGAGGATCCGAAGAGCAACGGCTCGCTGGGCATCGCCATCTCCGAGGCGGTGGAGGACGCGGCCACGCACGAGGACACGAAGTACGCGCTTGGCTCCGTGCTCAACCACGTGTGCATGCACCAGACGGTGATCGGCCAGGAGGCGCGGGAGCAGATGGCGCTGGCGGGCGAGTACCCGGACGTGGTGATTGGCTGCCACGGAGGGGGGAGCAACTTCGCGGGCATCGCCTTCCCGTACGCGCGAGACAAGATGAACGGGAAGCAGGTGCGGCTGGTGGCGGCGGAGCCGGCGAGCTGCCCGACGCTGACGCGCGGCACCTATGCCTTCGACTACGGGGACACGGTGAAGATGACGCCCGTGGTGAAGATGCACACGCTGGGGCACGACTTCATGCCGCCGGGAATCCACGCGGGGGGCCTGCGCTACCACGGGGCGAGCCCGCTGGTGTCGAGCCTGGTCCACGCGGGGGTGGTGGAGGCGGTGGCGTACACGCAGAAGGGGTGCTTCGAGGCGGCGCTGCTGTTCGCGAAGACGGAGGGCATCATCCCCGCTCCGGAGAGCTCGCACGCCATCAAGGCGGTGGTGGAGGAGGCCCGCAAGGCGGACGAGGAGGGGAGGGAACGGGTGATTCTCTTCAACCTCTCGGGGCACGGGCACTTCGACCTGGCGGCGTACGACCAGTACCTGGCGGGGGGGCTCGAGGACCATGAGTACCCGCGGGAAGCGATCGAGCGCTCGATGGGGAACCTCCCGAAGGTGGAACTGGGCTGAGGCCCCCACTATCCTCCGCGCCCGCAAGGAGAAGAGGACGCATGGACACCCGGGGAGAGGCCGAGAGGGCGCGCAGCTTCGTGGAGCTGCACGAGCGCATCCACATCATCGAGGACGAGAGGGCGGAGCAGGCGCTGCTCGAGGAGCTGAGCCGGCCGCAGCGTCCCTTCATCCTCTCGTTCGTCAACGCGCACGCGGCGAACCTGGGGTGGAACCAGCCGGGGATGCTGGACGGCCTGCTGCGCTCGGATCTGCTGCTGCGTGACGGTATCGGCGTGAAGCTGGGGCTGAAGGCCATGGGCCGGCCATACGGGCTGAACATGAACGGGACGGACCTCATCCCCAAGATCGCGCGCACCTATGCGGGGCGGAAGGTGGCGCTCTTCGGCACGCGCTCGCCGTGGTTGGACAACGCGCGGGGCAAGCTGGAGGAGATGGGGCTGGAGATCGTGGCCTGCCATGAGGGCTTCGCGCCGACGGAGAAGTACCTGGAGCTGGCGGCGGAGACGAAGCCCGAGCTCATCATCATGGCCATGGGCATGCCGAAGCAGGAGGAGGTGTCGGTGCAACTGCGCGAGCACCTGAAGCACCCGGTGCTCATCGTCAACGGGGGCGCCATCCTGGACTTCATCGGGGGCAAGGTGCCGCGGGCGCCGCTCGTCATGCGGAAGGTGGGGATGGAGTGGCTGTTCCGCCTGGGGCTGGAGCCGCGCCGGCTGTTCAACCGCTACGTGGTGGGCATCCCGGTCTTCTTCTCCCATCTGGCGGCGGCCCGGAAGCTGGGGGCCGTGGCACCGCCGGGCGAGCGGGCCTGAGAGAAGGGCGGTTCCTCCAGGGGCCTCTTGTGGCCCGGCCGGAATTCTGACTTTCTGGCGGGGCCATGAACTCCGCGAGCACCGCCCACCAGGACTTCCTCCACACCCGCTTCTTCGGAGGGCTGGACGGGCTGAGAGCCCTGAGCATCGTGGCGGTGATTCTCTACCACACGGCTCAGGTACACCACGGGGTGGTGGGCAGGCTGTACCTGGGGGTGTCGCTGTTCTTCGCCATCAGCGGCTTCCTCATCACCACGCTGCTGCTGCGCGAGCGGGAGAAGACGGGGCGGATTTCGCTGGCGGGCTTCTACGCCCGGCGCGCGCTGCGCATCTTCCCGCTCTACTACGCGGTGGTGGGCCTCTACACGGCGCTGGTGGCCCTCACGGAGAAGGATCTGCTGGCGCGGGCCGAGTTCTTCGACAACCTGCCCGCGTTCCTCACCTACACCTCCAACTGGTTCGTGCCGCTGAGGCCGGACGGGCGGGTCATCTTCTACTTCGCCTGGTCGCTGGCCACTGAGGAGCAGTTCTACATGCTGTGGCCCTCGGCGATGCGGTTCCTGCGTCACTGGGGGGCGGTGGTGTTCATGGTGGGGCTGCTGGGGGTGGCGCTGGTGGTGCCGTGGGCGGCGGAGGCGCGCTACCTGGACAGCAACCTGCTGTGGGTGCGGATTCTGTCGAGCTTTTCGGTGCCCATCTGCCTGGGCTGCCTGGCGGCGCATGTGGCGCACTCGCCGAGGGGCTTCGGGTGGCTGTACGGGGTGCTGGGGCAGGGGTGGAGCGCGCCGGTGATGGCGGTGTTGATGGTGGGGGTGGTGTGCTGGGAGGGGGCGCCGCACGCGGTGAGCGCGGTGGTGCTCACGGCGATGGTGGTGAGCATCTGCATTCGTCCGAGGACGGTGCTGTCTCCGGTGCTGGAGCACAAGTGGGTGAGGTACGTGGGGACGGTGAGCTACGGCATGTACCTGCTGCACATGTTGTCGCTGAACGTGGTGAAGCGGGCGGTGCCGAGGCCCGTGGTGG
>QKJM01000164.1 GCA_003249315.1 Archangium sp. | reverse complement strand
GTGAGCAGTAGCTCGTCGTCGGGTCCGAGCGAGCGCCACCCGGGCGGCGGCGGCCTGGCGCGGAGCTCCGCCCTGGCCCGTTCGACCCGCTCCTCATGGGTTGTTGGGGTGTAGGCAGACCAAGAGCCGAGCGCCTCTGCAACCTTGAAGCGATTGGCGTCGTCCAGCACGGCTGGCCAGCCGTCAGGGAGAGATTCGTACAGTTCGCGTACGAACTGCCCGCGCACCAGACGTGTGAGCTTATGGCTCCTTTCCGCTTCAGCCACCAGCCCTTTGAACACCTGCACTCCGGCGACGTCGTCCGGACCAAGCTCCTCGGCCAGCGCCACCAGCGAAGCGGTAGGGCGCGCCTCCGCGAAGGCGGTGAGCGAATCGTAACCGCGCTCGCGCACCCGCTCATACATGCGAGCCACCCAGTTGCCCTCCCAGGAACGTCCGTCGCTCATCGCCCTCTCCAGGGGGTGAACGTCATTGGGATGTCGTACCGCTTCATACTCTTCGCGACGATGCCCAGAACCTCGTTCCGCGTCAACATCCGGCCAGCATCGACCTCAGCATCTCTCAGCGCCTTCATGATCATCCGGTTCCATTCGCCGGGCCATTTGCGCCCCAGCTTCCAGTTTCCACCGCCGTGAATCGCCTCGTGGCTCGCCCGTTCCATTCGGACGCAGAACTGGTCGATGCTCATTTCTCCGGTGAAGCCGCGCTTCTCGAACCACTCTCGAAATTCTTTGGGCAGGACGTGGTGCTTGGGAGGCTCGCCCATGCCGGCCCCCGCTCTGCCTGTCACGCGCATGCCGCGCACCTCTTCGCCAACGGGTGAAGTTCAGACTTCCTCGTCAGGCAGGAGCGTGAGCAGTAGCTCGTCATCGGGGCCGAGCGGGCGCCAGCCGGGCGGCGGCGGCGTGGCGAGCAGCGCGTCGCCGACTTGCCTGGCACGCTCCTCATGAGATTCAGGGGTATCGGCAGACCAGCAGCCGAGCGCTTTGGCCACCTTGAAACGGTTGGCATCATCCAGCACGGCCGGCCATCCGTCAGGAAGGCTTTCGGAGAGTTCGCGCACGAGCACATCGCGCACAAGGCGCGTGACCCTTTTGCTCCGCTCCGCCTCGGCGAACAAGCCGCTCAATACCTGCACCGCAGCAAGGTCGTCCTTTCCAAGCTCCTCGGCCAACAAATATAGCGGGACCGCAGGACGAGCCTCAGCAAAGGCGGTAAGAGAATCGTAACCCCGCTCGCGGACCCGCTCATACAGGCGCGCCTTCCAATTTCCCTCCCAGGAACGTCCGTCGCTCATCTTCATCTCCAAGAGGTGAATTTCATCGGGACATCATAGTTCCTCATGCGCTTCGCAACGATGTCCAGAACCTCGTTCCGCGTCAACATCCGGCCAACCCTCGTTTCAGCGTCCCCCAGTGCCTTCATGATCATCCGGTTCCATTCACCAGGCCATTTGCGCCCCAGCTTCCAGTTTCCACCGCCATGAATTGCCTCGTGGCTCGCCCGTTCCATTCGGACGCAGAACTGGTCGATGCTCATTTCTCCGGTGAAGCCGCGCTTCTCGAACCACTCTCGAAATTCCTTGGGCAGGACGTGGTGCTTGGGAGGCTCGCCCATGCCGGCCCCCGCTCTGCCTGTCACGCGCATGCCGCGCACCTCGGGCCCGTCACCGAGCGCCTCGCGTACCCCCTGGGGCAACCCCTCGTGCGCCTGCGCCATCAGCACCTGGCCGGAGCGAATCCGCACCGCGGCGCTGACGGCGGAGAGGGAGATGACGCCCGCCTGTACCAGCCTCCGCATCATCTCCACCCACTCGGCGGAGACCACCACCTGCGTGCCCATCATCACCCCGTTGGAGCCCATCGCCAGGCCCGTGCCGAGCGTGAGGGAGGTGGCTGGAAGCAGCAACCGGGGCAGCGCCATCGCCATCGCCGAGCCCAGGGCGAGCGTCTCGAGGAGCTCCTTCACCAGCACGGCCCGCTCGAAGCTCCGCGCCGCCCTGGGCACGTCCTCTCGGGTGGCATGGAATTCGTCCGTGAGGTAGCCCATGAGCGCGGGGAGGTCCGCCGCCGCCGTCTCCACCTGCCAGGGCTCCAGGGAGGAGAGCACCTTCATCGCGGGCTCGAGCCTGTCGCGCAGGCGGAACATCTTCCACGCAAGCGTCTCCACACTGTAGAAGCGGCACTCCCGGAGCACGACCTCGGTGAGCTCGAGGTGATCGAGCCATGCGGCGAGCAGGAACGAGCCCAACATGGCGGCCTCGAGCCGTGATCCGGTGAGGCGCAGGAGGGCCAGCCGCATGTCCGGGTCCTCCACCTCCGAGGCCGCGTGGGCCATGCGGCTGACAGCTTCCAGTTCGGCGTCAATCCACCGCTGTTGCTGGAGGCCGTACTCGACGAAGCGGACGAATACGTCGGGCAGTGTGCCGTGGAGGCGCGACATGCTGTCCTCGAGCCGGGAGAGCGCGGCGGAGGAGTGGCGAGCGGCATTGGACACTTCGAGCCACGCCACGAAGACTGACTGGTGGGTATCGCGCAGCCGCTCCGAATCCACGGCGCGAGGAAAAGCCGCATCTCCGGCAGTTCCCTCAGCGCTGCCCAGGCCCACCCTTGTCACATCCTCACGGGAGCCCCGGCGACGGTGCAACCGCTCCGGCGTGTCGGGTGGAGAGGTCAGGGCGTGGGAACGCTCGTCGCCCTCCCTTTGCGCCAACGCGAGTGCATGCGGCAGGTGCATGCCCCGTCCGGGTGGTGACCTCAGTGACGCGCAGCTGGTGGACAGCAGAGCCATGGTGAGGAGCAGACTCGTCCACCGGGCCCAAGGCGCGTCAGCGCGCATTGTCCATCCCCAGGCCCATGGAAGCGAAGGATCCCTGGAGCAGCGCGCTCGCGGCATCCGGGGCAAGTGGTGGCTCCCTCGTCCCAGCGGATGGGTCATCGGGCCGTACCGCCTGGGAGAGCCGGCCAGACACCTCTTACCTCTCTCATCGCCTTGCGATGGACCGATGCGGAGGGGCCGAAGAGAAACGACGGCATTTCGAGGAGGGAGTGTTGTCGATGTGCCATGGCCCCTCCGTACAGATTCACCTCATACAGCTACCAATCGTCGTCCTCGTCCCACTCATCATCCTCGTCCCACTCATCGTCCAACCAGTCGTCGTCATCCTCATCGAGCATTTCACCCTTGAAGTTGGTGGACGCGTAGCAGTCTTGAGCCCAGTGCCCCGAACGACC
>QKJM01000376.1 GCA_003249315.1 Archangium sp. | reverse complement strand
CAGCTCGGCCAAGCCGAAGGACGACGTGGTGGACGCAGAGTTCCGCCAGAGCTGATGACGCCACCCTCTCCCCCAGGGAGAGGGACGGGGTGAGGGGGTCGCGCACCCCGGGTTGAGCAAGGAGGGCCGGCGTTCCCGAGAGGGGGCGACCGGCCCTTCTGCTTCGACCGGCGCAGGCGAGGGGGCTACGATGGGGTGTCCCCGCCCCAGCCCGGATCGTCCGTGAGCCATCCTCCGAGCCACTCCTATCCCGACGCAGCGCAGGCCTTTCGCCATTTCTTCCAGGAACTGCGCGAGGTCTTCCTCGAGCGCGAAGCGCTCTTCACGCAGATCGAGCTCGCCCTGCTGTGTCGCGAGCACGTGCTGGTGGTGGGTCCCCCGGGCACGGCGAAGAGCGCGGTGGCCTCCTCGGTGCTGGCCCGCATCCTCGATGAGAAGACGGGGCAGCCGTCTCTCTTCGCCAAGCAGCTCGCCGAGTCCACGGTGCAGACGGACCTCATCGGCCCGGTGGACTTCAAGGTGCTCACCGAGACGGGGCGCACCGAGTACCTCACCGAGGACGGCATGCTGGGGGCCACCCACGCCTTCCTCGACGAGGTCTTCGACGGGCGCGACATGCTGCTGCGCTCCATCCTCAACGTCCTGCACGAGCGCGAGCTCAAGCACGGGCGCCGGGTGACGACCGGGCGGATCGAATGCGCCATCATGACGAGCAACCGCTACCTCTCCGAGGTGCTGGCGCGCTCGCCGGAGTTGCTGCTGGCCTTCGCGGATCGGCTCAGCTTCATCTCCTTCGTGCCCAAGTCCTTCGCCCGGCGCGTCAGCCGCGCGGCCATGCTCCAACGTTTCGCCCATGGCATGCGGCCGGAGCTGCGCGCGGCCCTCTCCCTGCAGCAGCTCGACGTGCTCCAGGGCGCGGTGGAGCGGGTGACGGTGTCCGGTCAGATCCTCGAGGCCGTGGAGTTGCTCGCGGACGAGCTGGAGCGCGCGCTCGCCGCGCAGGTGTCCAAGCTGCCGGACTACGTGCCCACCAAGTACTTCTCCCAGCGCTCGGTGGTGAAGGCGCTGTGGGCTCTCAAGGCGGCAGTGGTGCGGGAGAAGATCTTCCGGCATCCGGATCGGCCGCTGGAGGCCACGGTGGAGGATCTGGACGCCTTGCGATGGTTCTTCCTGCTGGGCGGGCCACAGGCGGAGGAGGCCGAGTCGCTCCTGAAGGTGGCGGTGGATCCGCGAGAGCGCGCGCAGTTGGAGATCGTCCGGATCGAACAGAAGGCCTTCGATGCGGTGCTGGCGAAGGTACGAGCCGAGCTGGGCGGCGGCCAGGAGCGGGAGTCGGTGGCGCTGGGGGCGGGGGAGGACCAGGAGGCGGTGGAGGCGCTCTCTCGGGCCTTCCAGCCCGGCATCGCCTCCACCACGGCGAGGCGCCTGCGCGGCAAGCTGGTGCCGGGGCCGCGCTACGCGGAGAACCGAGGGGCCCTGGTGTCGTCCTCGCGGGGGCTGATCGCGCTGATGGAGCAGCGGTTGGCGCGGGGCGCCGTCGAGGGCACCGAGGGTCGGGTGACGCTGCCCACCTATGCGGCCCTCGTGGATACGCTGGAGCTGTGCCGCCAGGTGCCGGAGCTGCGCCCTCGGCTGCCGGCGCTGGGTGACGCGGCGGCGCGCTTCACCCTCCAGGCGCTCGAGCTGATGGCCCTGGGCGCGGAGAGCCTCGCCTTTGACGAGGCGGTGGCGCTGGACGGGCTCATCGGGGTCTCGGAGAGCCTCGAGGAGGAGCTGGGGCGGGTGGGGGAGTTGATCGCGCTGCTCGGAGAGGGCAGCTCGGCCGTGGTGGCCGGGTTGCGCGCCGCGCGGGCCGAGGCGTTGCGGCGGATGGTGGTCGCCCTCCGGCAGCGCACGACGCAGTCCTTCTCGGGGGCTCGCGGACGGCGGGAGCCGCTCGATGCGCTCGCGGCGGACTCGCGCCGGCTCGGCCAGCTCGAGGAGGTCCTGTGCCGGTTGGAGCCGGACCAGCGCGGCCTGAAGCAGGCGCTGCTCGAGCCTCTCGGACTCACCTATGCCAGGGGCGTGTTGTCCTCCGCCCCCTTCGAGCGCATCGAGCAGTTCGCGCGCACGGTGCAGGCGGTGGTGGAGAGCCTCCAGCGGGAGGGGCTGGCCGCGGAGCCCGTGCTCGTCGATTGCCGGGAGCTCATCGAGGCTCGTCTGAAGGAGTACGTGTTGTTGATCGGGCGCGAGGTGGCCATCCCGACGCTGCCCGCTCAGGCCGCCGCCACCGGCGAGTCCTATACCTTCTATCGGGGGGAGTTCTCCTCGATGCTCCGCGACGGCGAGCTGGCGGCCCTGATCGGGCTGGAAGGGCAGCTCGCCTTCGCGAGGTCCGACTCCGCCTCCTCCTTTCTCTCGGAGGAACTTCACGAGGCGGTGGCCCGGGTGGAGCTGGCCTTCGTCCAGGCGCGCATCAAGTACCTGCGTGTCTGGCTCTCCCAGCTCCTCGCCGGCCTGCCGGAGCCGCGGACGCTTTCGGGTCGCTCCCAGGTGGAGCAGCTCTTCGATCGACTGGTGAGGAGCCGCTTCCCGCTGCTCACCCTCAAGGAGGGGGAGCTGGTGCGGCTCAAGGGATTGCTCGGCCCTCTGATGGACTGGCAAGGAGCGCTGGGGGAGAGCGCGTGCAGGCTGGAGGAGGTGCTGCGCGGCCTCGACGAGGAATTCAGCCACTTCAGCCGCCGGCTGCTGGAGCGGCGGACCGCGGCGGCGTGAGGCGCTGAACCGTGCTCGGCTCCCGGCTCGCGCGTCTACGCTCTCAGTTGGATCTGCTCCGGGAGGGTTCGCCTCCTTCCTCGGGCCTCCAGCGCTGGTGGTTCGGCCTCCTGGCTCCGGCCGAGGTGGACCTGAAGCTGCCCACCCTCACGGAGCTCGATCGGGCGCTGGAGCGGGTGGGGATACACACCCTGGCGGACGCTCGCCTGCTGCTCGAGCTCGGTGTGCGCAAGGGGAGGGTGGGGGAGCTGGCCGTGGGCCTGAGCACCCGGTCCGAGTCCGCGCTGGAGGAGTTCGAGGAGGCCCTGTCTCGGGTGGAGCGGATGCGCCAGGTGGGGCGGACGCCGCCGGGGGCGCGCACCGCGCTGGAGCGAGGCTTCATCCGGCTCACCCGGGTGCTGCGGGTGGCGGACCTGTTCCTCTCCCCAGAGTCCCGGCCCTCCCATGACGGGGAACTGGAGATCTTCGCGCGGCCCGGTCCG
>QKJM01000436.1 GCA_003249315.1 Archangium sp. | reverse complement strand
CCGCGCTTCACGTCCGACGTCACGCGCTCGTAGATGCGCTCCAGGTCCCTCCGCGTCAGCTCCACCGCGCCCAGCTTGCCCTGCGGCGCCGCCTTCTTCTCCAGGTACGTCTTCACGCCCCCGCCCAGCAGCTTCGCCAGGGTGCTCGCCTTGGCCGAGGACGCCTCGGTGACGAACTTCTCGTGCTCCTGCGACTCCAGCAGCCGCCCGGCGCGCTTCGCGAAGGACTGGTCCGCCGCCTTGGCGCGGAAGAGATAGATGAGGCGCTCGAAGAAGACGATGAGCGAGGCCAGCGCGAAGGCGACCAGCGTGTAGGCGATGCCACGGGCGAAGACGCCCATGTGGTGGTAGATCTCAATCAGATTGAAGTTCATCTGGGGGGCTCCGGATGGATGGCGTGCTTCGGAAGGGCTACTTGAGGCGGAAGGGGACCTTGACGATGCGGAAGACGCGCAGCGGCTGTCCGTCGAGCAGCGCCGGCTCGTAGCGCCACCGCTTCACCACCGCGAGGGCCGCGCTGACGAAGGGCTCGTCGCCGCGCATCACCTTCACGTTGCTGACGGTGCCGTCCTCCTCGACGACGATCTTCAGGATGACCATGCCCTCCTGGCCCTTGGTGCGGGCCTCGGACGGGTACTCGGGCGTGAGGTTGGAGGAGAGCTCGCGCGGCGGCGTGGCGTTCTCCGGGAGGTTGCGCGGCTTGGGCCTCACGGTGCCGCCCACCGTCCCCACGCTGTTGAGGCCGGTGACGATGGCCCCGGCGATGAGCTGGCCCGTTCCTCCCACCGCGATGGGGGCCGCGGCCACGGCGTTCTCCGCGTCGGCCTCGGGCGGCTTCTCGTCCGGAATCTCCGTGGGCGCCACCATGGCCGCGGGCGCGGCGACGGTGGGCGGAGGAGGCGGCGGCTTCGCCTTGGGCTTGGGCGGAGGCGGCGGAGGAGGGGGCGGCGCCTCGACCACGGGCGGAGGCGGAGGAGGCGGCGGCGGACGGAACACCACGTCCACCCGCTTCTCCTTGATGATTTCCTTCACCTGGCTGCCCGCGGCCACCGCGCCGACAGCGAGCAACGCGCAGACGCCCAGGGAGGCCGTGGTGGAGAGCGCGAACCGCCGCGCCGACTGGACGTCGGTGGCGCTGTCGAAGGTCTCGAACATGACGGCCGCCTTCTAGCGGCGTCACGTGGCAGCGATGCGCAGCGAAAGTAACAGTTTCCCCCCGCCCGCCTCACGGACGCGTCACGGTGTCGCTCGAAGTGGCGGCTACGTCACGACTCCGTTCCGGTCACCGGGAGCTCGTCTGCTCTTCCATCGGGGCCGGGTTTTACCGGATTTGGATCAGCGGGCGGGCGACCAAGGGGGCCGTCAGGAGTCGCACTGCTTGGAGTGACCTATCGAACCGTGAGAATCTGCCTCCGATCATGATGGCCGCGGCGCTCCTGGAGGAGGAGCTGGGAAGGATCGGTCCCTATTGTCTCCTGGGGAAGTTGAGCTCGGGAGGAATGGGGGTCGTGTACCGAGCCCGGCACTCGGAGACGAACGAGTTGGTGGCCCTCAAGACGGTGCGGGTGCTGGAGGCGGTGATGCTGAGGGGCATCCGCCGCGAAATCCACGCGCTGAGGAGGTTGCGGCACCCGGGCGTGGTGCGGGTGGTGGGCGAGGGCATCCAGGACGGGCTGCCCTGGTACGCGATGGAGCTGCTCGAGGGGCTCACCCTGCGGCGTTACATCGACGGGCTGTGGAAGCGCGGCCCGGAGGATGTGGACGACTCGGAGACGCTGGTGGTCTCCACGGCGGACAAGTCCGGCTCTCTGGCCGGGGGCCGGGCCAGTGGGTACGGACCGCCGCCGGATGCGCTCCGGCGCCCCGTGGCCATGGAGAAGCTGACGGAGGCGCTCACCGTGGCGCGCCGGCTGTGCGCCGCGCTGGCTTTCCTCCATGGAGAGGGATTCGTCCACCGGGACCTGAAGCCGGATAACGTCGTCATCCGCCCGGACGGCACGCCGGTGCTGGTGGACTTCGGGCTGGCGAGCGCCTTCGGGGGTGCCATCAGCCGCGAGTCGCTGGACGTGTCCGGCAGCCTGGAGGGCTCCTTCCTTTATATGGCCCCCGAGCAGATAAAGGGCGGGCTGGTGGATGCGCGGGCGGACCTCTACGCGCTGGGGTGCGTCCTCTACGAGCTGCTGGTGGGGCAGCCCCCCTTCCCTGGCGCGGGCTGGGACGTGCTGCGGCGGCATCTGCAGGAGACGCCTCTTCCTCCCTCGCGCTGGGTGAAGGGCGTGCCGGCCGAGCTGGATGGGCTGGTGATGCGGATGCTGGCGAAGGTGCCGCACGAGCGCATCGGCTATGCCGCGGACGTGGCGGCCGTGCTCGCCGGGCAGGGGGCCGAGGAACTGCCGACGCCTCCCGAGCAGCCGCCCCGGCCATACCTCTACCGCCCCGAGTTCGTCGGGCGCCACCAGCTCCTCTCCGAGCTGGAGGGCCGGCTGGAGGACGCACGGTCTGGCCAGGGCGGCTGCGTGCTGATCGGCGGGGAGAGCGGTGCGGGCAAGACGCGCCTGATGATGGAGTGCGCGGTGTCCGCTGGGAAGCACGCCATCCGCGTCATCACCAGCGGCTGTCTGCCGATGTCCGGAGGGACGGCGGGAGAGCGGGAGGTCCAGGGAGAGCCGCTGCACGCCTTCAAGCCGCTGCTGCAGGCGCTGGCCGACGAGTGCCGGCAGAAGGGGCTGGAGGAGACGGAGCGGCTGCTGGGCGCGCGCGGGCCGGTGCTGGCCCTCTACGAGCCGGCGCTGGCGGAGCTGGCGGGACAGGACGCGCAGCCCGAGCCGCCGCGCCTGCCGCCACAGGCCTCGCGCGAGCGCTTCATGCGCTGCCTGTCCGAGACGCTCGCCGCCTTCACCTCGGAGCAGCCGATGCTGCTGGTGGTGGACGACCTGCAGTGGGCGGACGAGCTGTCGCTGGCGGTGCTGGACTTCCTCCAGGCCAACTTCCTGCGCCAGTCGCGGGTGCTGGTGGTGGGCACCTGGCGCACGGAGGAGAGCGCGCCGCTGGCCTCGCTGCTGGCCGCCCCCGGGGTGACGCGGGTGGAGCTCGGGCGGATGGAGGAGTCGCTGGTGGCGCGGATGGTGGAGGACATGCTGGCGCTGAGCTCGCCGCCGGACGCCTTCGTGCGCTTCCTCACGACCCGCTCGGCGGGCAACCCCTTCTTCGTGGCGGAGTACCTGCGCACCGCCATCGACGAGCGGCTGCTGGTGCGAGATGCCTTCGGCCAGTGGAGGCTGGCGGCGGGTGACGCGCTGGAGCGGCTGCACGAGGTGTTGCCGCTGCCTGGCACGGTGCAGGACCTGGTGGGGCGGAGGCTGGAGGGGCTGGCGCAGGGCGTGCGCGGCCTGCTGGAGGTGGCGGCGGTGCTGGGCCGGGAGATGGAGGCCGAGGTGTTGGAGGTGGCGGCCGGCCTGGGCGAGCTGCAGGAGTGGGAGGCCCTGGAGGAGCTGTGCGCGCGGCACGTGCTGGAGGACATGGGCGGCGGGCGCCTGCGCTTCGTCCACGACAAGCTGCGCGAGATTGCCTACGAGGGCATCTCCCCCGCGCGGCGTCGCACCTTGCACCGGGAGGTGGCCCTGGCGCTGGAGGGGCGTTACGCCGTGGGCGAGGTGCCGCCCTCCCTCTTCGCCGCCCTGGCCCACCACTGGGAGGTGGCCGGGGACGTCGTGTGGACGTTCGAGTACCTGGAGAAGGCGGGGGCGCACGCGCTCGCGGCGGGGGCCCACCGGGAGGCGGCCGGGTGGCTGCGGCGGGCGCTGGAGCTGGATGCGCAGCGCGGGCGGGAGTCCAGCATCCGGGTGGACGTGCCCCGGCGCGCGCGCTGGGAGCGGCTGCTGGCCGAGGCCCTCTTCGGGCAGAGTGACTATGACGACTGCACCGACCACTGCCGCCGCGCGCTGGAGGGACTGGGCCGCCCGCTGCCGGACTCGATGGGCGGGTGGGTGCGCTTCCTCCTGAGGCAGGTGGGTCAGCAGGTGCTGCACCTGCTGCGTCCGCTGGATCGGGTACGGGCCGATGACGCCGCGGAGATGGAGTCCCAGGGCGCGGCGGCGCTCGCGGCGATGCGGCTGGCCGAGTGCTACTACTGGCGCTACGAGCCGCTGCAGATGGCGGCCACCGCCCTGCTGGCGGCGAACCTGGCCGAGCGCGCTGGCCGCGACGCGGAGGTGCTGCGGCTGTACGGGCAGCTCGGCTCCATCGCCGGCATGGCGCGCCTCAACTCACTGGCGCGCACCTACTTCCGCCGCGCGCTGGGCGAGGGCCTGCCGGTGGAGGATCCGAGCGCCATCGGCTTCGGCCTCATCCTGGAGTGCATGTACCACGCCGGCTTCGCGCGCTGGTCCCCCGCCGCCGCTCGGGCCAGCGAGGCCCAGCGGGTGTTGCTGAAGCTGGGGGACCGGGGCGAGTACGAGCTGGCCGTGGTGCTGCTGGGGCACGTGGACTTCTACACCGGCCGCTTCCAGTCCGCGCTGGAGCGCTTCGCCGAGGTGCGCGAATCGGCCCGGTCGCGCGGCCACCTGCAGCATGAAATCTGGGCCCCGTACTCCATGGCGCGCAGCCTGCTGATGATGGGCCGCCGGGACGAGGCGATGCCGCTGCTGCGCGAGTCCTGGGCGCTGCTGGAGCGCAAGGGCGACCTGCTCTCCGCCATCATCTGCGGCGGGCTGCTGGCGCGGACGCACCTGGAGCGGGGCGAGCTGGAGCTGGCGCGAGAGCGGGCGGACGGGGTGATGGAGCTGGCGCGCAAGCTGCCCCCGCTGCTCTTCACCGAGGGCCACGGCTACGAGGGCGCGGCCCTCACCTACCTGACGCTGTGGGAGCGCGAGCGGGAGATGAACCCGGGTTGTCGCCCGCCGGAGGCGGAGCTGGCGCGCGAGGCCTGTGCGCGCCTGCGGGCCTTCGCCATGCGCTACCCGGTGGGGCAGCCCATGGCGCTGCGCTGGACGGGGAGGCTGCACTGGCTGTCGGGCCGGCGTGGGCGGGCGCGCGCGGCGTGGCGGCGCAGCATCCGGCTCGCGCGGGAGATGGGCATGCTCTACGACGAGGCCGAGGCCTGGCTGGAGCTGGCCCGCGCCGCGGAGTCGGGCAGCACCGAGCGCGAGACGTACCGCCAGGAGGCGCTCGGCGGCTTCACCCGCCTGGGCTGCGTGGAGCGGGTGCGCGAGGCCGAGGCGCTCAAAGCCCGGCCCATAGGTGGGTGACGGTACGCAGGCCGCCGTCCTGCTCGCGCAGCAGGGCCACCAGCCGGCCGCGCTGGAAGGCGCGTAAGGGGGCCTCCGGGTCGGGAAAGCCCTCGGGCAGGCGCCACTCGGGAGGCCGCACCTCGCCGAGGGGGATGGTGCGTCCGTGCTTGAGGGCATTCACCTCGTCGCCGGCGATGGCGCGGGAGGGGCACCAGGGCAGCAGCTCCCTCCCGTGCAACTCGACGCGCCGGCCCGGGCCGGGGTCCTCCCAGGGGCCGATGGAGGTGCGGTGCAGCCGCGCCAGGTGGGCCCCGCAGCCGAGCGCCCGGCCGAGCTCTCGTGCCAGGGCGCGCACGTAGTAGCCCCCTCGGCAGGTGAGGCGCAGGCGGCTGCGCTGGGGTAGCTCATGGGAGAGCCAGCGGGCCTCGTGGAGGTAGACGCGCGAGGGCGGTAGCTCCACCACCTCTCCCCGGTGGGCCTTCCGGTAGGCAGGCTCTCCTCCCACCTTCTTCGCGCTGGTGGCCGGCGGCACCTGCTCTCTCCAGCCGAGGAAGGGGAGGAGGGCCGCGTCCAGCGCCTCGGGAGTGAGGGAGGAGGCGTCCCCCTGGAAGACGGGTCGACCCAGCAGGTCTCCGGTGTCCGTCTCCTCCCCCCACACCACCTCCGCCTCGTACGTCTTCGGCACTGCGTGGAGCAGCTCCATCAGGTGGGTGGCCGGGCCGGCCAGCAGCAGCAGCAGGCCCTCGGCGAAGGGGTCCAAGGTGCCGCCGTGGCACACGGGGAATCGTCGGCGCGTCAGCCCCGCGGCCTCCACCTCCCGCATGAGGGCCTGCACCCGCGAGAAGCTCGTCTCCCCCACCTCCTTGTGCTCCAGGTAGATGCCCGGCTCCATGTCCTCCCTCCTCCGCTCCGGGGTACTCCCTCGTCCCCCCTCCTGTCGACCAGTCAACCTCCGTACGGAAATGTTTCCGCCGGAGACCGGATGGCATACAATCGGTTCTTGAGACGCACACGTGCGAACTTGCTGGGGCGTCGTCTAAGGGCAGGACGTCAGACTTTGAATCTGATCATCAAGGTTCGAATCCTTGCGCCCCAGCCATCCTTCCTCTTCTCCCGGGAGGCGCATGCCCCTGCGCTCCCGCCCTGCTCTTGAAGGACGGTGGGCTGATGGTGCAGTCGCAGAAGGTGCTCCTGCTGGTCTCCATTGGTAACCCTCCGCCGGTGCTCCTCCGGGAGGTGGAGGAGCCCATCGCGACGCAGCTGGGCGTCTCCTGCGTGGTGAGCAAGATGGTGATGCCCACGCCCGCCTACGCCTTCAACAAGGACCGGGGGCAGTACCACTGCAACGCCATCATGCGCCGGCTGGTGCCGCTGCTGGAGGGCGGGCAGTCGATGGTGCTGGGGGTGACGGACGTGGACCTCTTCGTCCCGGACTCACCCTTCGTGCTGGGAGAGGCGGACCGGGAGTCGAAGACGGCGGTGATGAGCCTGGGGCGGCTGCACCAGGGCGCCGAGGGCGAGCACTTCCGCCGCCGCTTCCAGGTGGAGGCGGTGCATCAGGCGGGGCACCTCCTGGGGCTCTCCTTCTGCGAGGACCCGCGCTGCGTCATGTTCTTCGCCCAGTCCCCTCAGGACTGCGACCGCAAGCAGCTCTCCCTCTGCAACAACTGCCGTAACGAGCTGAACAAGCTGAACCGGTAGGCGCTCGCGCCCTCCTCCCGAGCCCGTGCTTGAATGCCGCGAGCGCATGGACGTCTCCATGCGCGGGCCGGTGAGCACAGGAGCACGAGAGCGATGAAGGTTTCATGGAGGATGCTGGGAGCAGTGGCCGCGGTGGGGCTCGGGGCGTGTGAGCTCCCCGACGATTTCGACACCGGAGGCGGTGGTGGCGCGGGGGGAGGCTCCTTCAGCCGCGGCTTCGCCTTCGTGCGGGGGGATGATCGCAACGTGTACGTGGTGGACGAGGCGGGGGACCCGAACGAGCCGGAGAAGCTGACGACCCAGGGCGGGGCGTACTTTCCCACGGTGTCGCGGGATGGCAGGGTGGTGGCCTTCGTCTTCAAGTCGGGCGGCACCACCGAGCTGCGCCGGGTGCCCACCAGCGGCGGGCAGCCCTCCACGCTGCTCTCCGCGGCGTCGCTGCCCGGCTGCGTCGGCTGTGGCAACTTCCGCCACCCCACCTTCAGCCCGGACGGGCAGACGCTCGTCTTCACCCTGGACAAGGGCGGCCTGCCCTCGCTGGCGCGCGTGGGTGCGGATGGGAGCGGCTTCCAGGTCATCGCCACCGGCGGGGGCTACTACTACGGCGCGGCCTCCTTCTTCCCGGACGGGCAGAGCGTGCTGGCGGTCGGAGGCCTCCAGGCCGGCTGGAACAACCACCTCCTGCGCGTGTGGGTGGATGGCAGCCGCGCCACGGACGTCATCTCCTCCAGCCTGGGCAACGAGGCGCAGGTGGTCGTCAACCGCGCCGTGCTCTCCCCGGATGGGACGAAGGTGGCCTTTGATGGGCGTGTGAGCAGTAACGTCTCGCGCATCTTCGTGGCGTCCATCGGTCAGAGCCTCGGCTCGGTGACGATGGTGACGGACCACGTGGGCGCGGACTCCGGCGCCGAGGACTCCTTCCCCTTCTGGCGTGGGGGCTCCGAGCTGGGCTTCCTCTCCAACGTCGGAGGCGGTGACAACATCTACCGCATCGGCGCCTCCTCCGTGCGAGGCACCGGCAGCCTCATGGTGCCCACCGCCTCGGAGCCCGCATACGGCGGCTTCTGACGCACGACTGCGTCAATCCCCTCTCCCTCTGGGAGAGGGTCAGGGTGAGGGATTTCTCTTCCGTATGCACCGTGCCGAGTCCCAGCGTCACGGTGCCTCACCGTAATCCCTCACCCCCCGCCCTCTCCCAGAGGGAGAGGGAGCATGCGCAACCCCAGGTTCGAGAGAGCGCTACGTCGTGCCTCTCGAACTGGTGCGGGGCTACTCGGGCTTGGCGTTCACCGCGACGCTGGGCGCCACCGTGCCCGCTCCCGTCTTCTCCTCCATCGCGTCCGCCACCAGCTCGGTGATGTCCTTCACCGTGATGAGCTCCTCGCGGCCCGTGTCCGCCGTGGCGTCACGCAGCATCGTGGCGCAGAACGGACACGCCACCGCCACCACGCCTTTGCCTCCCGGCTCCTTGTAGTCGCCCACCTGCCCCGGCTTCTTCTTGTCCGTGGCGCTCGGGAACGGCGTGCTCGGGTCCTCCGCGTGCTTGAGCGTCAGCGCCGCCTCGTTGAGACGGTTGTGGTTGATGCGCGTGCCGATGTGCTCCTCCATCCACATCCGCCCGCCTCCCGCGCCGCAGCAGAAGCCCTCCCGCTTGCTGCGCTGCATCTCCACCACCTCGAGGCCCGGAATCGCCTTCAGCACCTCGCGCGGCGCCTCGTACTCCCCGTTGTGACGGCCCAGGTAGCACGGGTCGTGGTACGTCAGCTTCTCGTTCATCACCTGGGAGAGGCGAATCCGCTTCTCCTTCAGCAGCTCGTTGATGAGCTGCGTGTGGTTGATGACGCGATACTCGCCGCCGAACTCCGGGTACTCGTTCTTGATGGTGTTGAAGCAGTGGGGGCACTGCGTAATCACCGCCTTCACCCCCATCGCGTTCCACGACTCCACGTTCGTCTGCGCCAGCGTCTGGTACAGGTACTCGTTGCCCATGCGGCGCGCCGGGTCTCCGTTGCACATCTCCTGCTTGGAGAGGGTGGCGAACGTCACCCCGGCCTCGCGCAGGATCTTCACCAGCGCGCGGCTCACCCGCTTCTGCTTGTCGTCGTAGCTGCCCGCGCACCCCACGAAGAAGAGGTACTCGTACGGGCCGCCCCCATCACCCCACGTGGGCAGCGCCAGGTCCTCCGCCCACTCGTCGCGCCGATCCTGCCCCAGGCCCCAGGGGTTGCCCTGGCGCTCCATGCCCTCGAAGACGCGCTGGATTTCCGGCGGGAACTCCGCCTTCACCTGCACCTGGTAGCGGCGCATGTCGATGAGGCGCGGCACGTTCTCGATGAACACCGGGCAGGCCGTCTCGCACCAGCCGCAGCTCGTACACGCCCACACCGTCTCCGCCTTCAGCGCGCTGCCGATGATTTCCGGCAGCGCCTCCACCGTGCCCGACGGACCCCGGCCCTCCTCCACCCACATCTGGTGGTCGAAAATCCAGTGCTTCAGGTCCTGGTTGACGCCCTTGTGGGTGAGCGGCTTGCCGGTGATGTACGTGGGGCAGTGCGTCTGGCAGCGGCCGCACTCGGTGCAGGTGTACAGGTCCAGGCCCTGCTTCCACGTCAGGTCATGCACCGTGGCCGCGCCGAACTCCTCCTTCTCCAGGTCCGGCTTGGGCAGCTTCGCGCCCGTGGACGTCTTCTGGAAGAAGACGTTGAACAGGCCCGTAATCACGTGGAAGTGCTTGCCCAGCGGGAGGAAGTTCAGGAAGGCGAGGATGATGACCAGGTGAATCCAGAAGCCCGCCACGCCCACCACGTGGGCCGCCGCGGGCCCCATGGACACCATGCCCAGGCCCACCATGCTGGTGGCCGGCTCCCACCACACGAAGCCGCCTCCCTGCGACACCATGTGGCTGCCGCCGAAGAGGAACTCGGTGATCATCAGCCCGGCGATGAAGCCCAGAATCAGGAAGGCCTCCCACGAGGGGCTCATCCGGTCCGGCTTCACGCTGGCGCGCAGGTACGCGAAGTAGGCCGAGCCCAGCAGCGCGCCCACCGCCACCACGTCCTTGGCCAGCAGGTACACCCGGTAGAGGCCGAGCAGCGCCGGGTTGGCCGCCCAGAGGGGCTCACGCAGATCCGTCAGGACGAGCAGCGCCGTCTCCGAGAAGCCCATGACGAAGAGCATGATGGTGCGCGCGGCGAGCACCATGAAGGCCGCGAAGATGAACACGTGCATGAGGCCCGGGGTGAACTCCTCCCGGTCCACCATGCGCCGCTGCCCGAAGCCGAAGCGCAACAGCGCCTTGGCGCGCTGGGAAATGTGGTCGAGCCGGTTCTCCTTCTTCATCGCCAGCAGGACGCCCATGCGCCCTGCCATGGTCATGACGAAGAGGGAGAGGCCGATGGCGAGAATCAGGCCGGTGATGATGGGACTCATGGCGGTTCGCTGAAGACCTCTTGGCCGCGGGCGACGGGGCGTGCCGCGCCGCGGCAGGACGGGGAACTTTCCCAAGGCTAACAGGGGTGATTGGCGAATCAAGCGCCCAGACGAGTCCTCGCCCTGGAGTGGACAGCGGGAGTCGGGTCTCCCGGACGCTCCGTGTGGGCCGTGTCAATGGCCCGTGGCACCCCGAGCCAGGCTGAAAATCTCCGGGGCGAGGCTTGCCTGACCGTGTGTAAATGTCGTCCGTCGTGCAGAACCGGAGGAGTCAGGGCGTGTGACGTCCCAGGGTCTTTACAAGATGCGGAAGGATGCTCACAATATTCGGTAAATCGGTCAACGGAGTGCGGAGGGGCACCGCATGGTGCGGGTCCCAGTCGACCGAGGAGAAGGGTGTCCAGCAGGGCGGTGAGCCTCCAGGCCGGCGACCCTGGGAATCACGGAGCACCCAGCAGGAGGAGCCATGGTTCACGACTACACGACGTACATGGACGACGAGGGGCTCGAGTACGTCGAGTTCGGCGGTGCGGACGAGGAGTCGGAGTATGGCGTGATGCCGGTGTATGCCACCACCGGCGGTCGCCTCTGGGGTGCTGAGGAGGCCTGGGGCGGCTACGACGCCGAGTAGTGCCCATGGCCCTCGCGTCGGGTTTGGGACGCGAGGGCTGTCGACCGCTACCACCTCACGCCGTAGGGCGGTACCCTCCAGGGAGAAGAGGGCGTCACGACTTCAAGGGGGAGTGTTCTCCTTCAAGGGGGAGTGTTCTCCGCGTGACGGAGGAGGATAGCGATGAAGCTGACGGCCCTGGCGGTGGAGCGTGATGGAGAGCGCGGGCGGGACGTACACCTGCTCGTCACCGTGGAGGCCGAAGCGGATGCGCCGCGTGCTCCCGTGGCGGTGAACTTCCTGCTGGATCGGAGCGCCTCCATGCGAGGGGTTCCGCTGATGGCGGCGGTGGAGGCGGCGAGGGGCCTGCTCGAGCAGGCGGGGGAGCGGGACTACCTGGGGCTGCTGGCCTTCGACGGGGTGTCCGAGCAGCTTCTTCCCCTGCGAGCGATGGAGCCCGAGGCCCGGGCCGCCATGCGCGAGGGCCTCTCCGGGCTGGAGGTGGGCTCGGGGACCGCGCTGTATGACGCGGTGGAGTCCGGGGCCGCCGCGGTGCGCCGGCTCTTCGTCCCGGGAGCGCGCCCCAAGCTGCTGGTGCTCACCGATGGCGAGCCCTCGGTGGGGCCGCGCGGGCTCTCGGACTTCCGCCTGCTGGGTGGCAAGGTGGCCGAGTCGGGCGTCAGCGTGCATGCGCTGGGACTGGGGCGGCACTACCTCCCGGAAATCCTCGAGGCCCTCACCAGCCCCTCGGGCACGGGCTTCACCCACGTGGACGACGCGGAGAGCCTCCCGGTGGCCGCCGCCGCCCTGGTGCCGGAGCTCTTCGGCGAGGTGGGCTCCGACGCCCGGGTCCATGTGCGCCCCACCGGCTTCTCCGAGCTGCGCTGCCGTCACCGCTACCCGGCCCGGGTGGAGGGGGACCAGATGAGCGCGGCGTTGGGCTCGCTCTCGCATGCCGTCGCCCGGCGGGCGCTCTTCACCGGGCGGCTGGACTCGGCCGAGTGGAAGCTGGACGTGACGGTGACGTGGACGGAGGCCGGCGACACGCGGCGGGTGGGGGTTCCGGTGCTGCGCGTGCTGCCCGACAGCGAGCAGGGGCGCCTGCTGCGCGCGGTGGCGCTGGAGCTGGACCTGGTGGCGGCCGAGAGCGCGGCGTGGAA
>QKJM01000715.1 GCA_003249315.1 Archangium sp. | reverse complement strand
GGGCGCGCGAGCCCAGGCCTCGACCGCGTTCCGCTCGGCCGCCTCCTACCTCGCGACGGCCTTCCAGCCCCTCCCTGGAGACCCCTGGGAGACGGACCACGAGCTGGCCTTCAAGCTCCTGCGGGAACAAGCGAGCTGCGAGTTCATGAGCGGCAACGCCACCGAGACGAACCGGCTGGTGGAGGCGCTGCGGCCCCACGCCCACACCTGGACGGAGACGGCGACCGTCTACCACCTGAAGAACGAGCTCCACATCGCCGCGGGGGAGATCCAGGCCTCCCTCGACAGTCTCCTGGAGTGCCTGGCCGGATTCGGCATGCCGATGCCAGCCCACCCCTCCTGGGAAGAGGTGGTGGCCGCCAACGAGGAGGTGCGGACCCTCCTGGGGGACCGCCCCATCGAGAGCCTCCTCGAGCTGCCGCTCATGACCGACCCGAACATGGAGGCGGTGCTGAACGTGCTCGCCGCGCTGTTCACGCCGGCGTACTTCACCGACAACAACCTGCTCGCCCTCCACCTGTGCCGGCTGGTCTCCCTCTGCCTCCGCCATGGAAACACCAACGCCGCGGTCCATGGGTACGCCTGGTACGGCATCGTGCTGGGCTCCACCTTCAAGCAATACCGGGAGGGCTACGCCTTCGGAAGGCTGGCCTGCGAGCTCGTGGAGCGCCACGGCTTCACCGCCTCGCGTGGCAAGGCGCTCTACACCCTGGAGATCATCAGCTACTGGACCCAGCCTCTCCCCAGCTCCCTGGAGCTCATCCGCGAGGCCTTCCATCACGCGCTCAAGGCGGGTGACTTCCAGGTGGCCTGCTACTGCTGCAATCACATCGTCAC
The DNA here is from genome assembly GCA_003249315.1 of Archangium sp. GTDB lineage: Bacteria > Myxococcota > Myxococcia > Myxococcales > Myxococcaceae > QKJM01. Next base: position 2,413 of record QKJM01000715.1, on the reverse strand, counting down.
GAACCGCCTGAGCCTGGGACACGACCTGGAGGAGGTCTACCAGGAGTCGATCGCGCGCCTGGACTTCACGCGCAAGGCCGGCTACCTCGACGTGCGGGACGTCATCCACTTCTCCCAGCGCTACGTGCAGCAACTGCGCGGCCTGTCCCCCTCGTTCGGCTCCCTGAGCGGAGACGACTTCGACGAGGAGTCCTTCGAGGCCGGGCTGACACCGGAGCGCATGAGCACCATGCGGTGCTGGTTCTGGATCATCAAGATGCAGGCGCGCTTCCTGCGCGGGGCCTACGCGGAGGCCCGGGAGGCGGGGGCCAGGGCGGCAGAGCTGATCTGGTCCTCGCTCAGCCACATCCAGTTGCTGGACTTCCACCTCTACCGTCCGCTGACGCTGGCCGCCTGCCTCGAAGAGCTGCCGCCCGAGGAGCGGCGCCAGGCCCTCGAGGACATGGAGCAACACCTGCGGCAGCTCACGGAGTGGGCGAGCTACTGCCCGGAAAACTTCCGCGCCCCCGAGCGGCTGGTCTTCGCGGAGCTGGCGCGCGTCACGGGCCGGGAGAGCGAAGCCTTTCGCGCCTACGAGGAAGCGCTCAAGGCGGCACGCGAGCACGGATACACCCAGTACGTCGCTCTCTCGAGCGAGCTGGCGGCCCGCTTCTGGTTCGAGCGACGGATGTCCACCATCGCGGACACCTACGCGCGCAAGGCCCGGGAGGCCTACCTGAACTGGGGCGCGCGCGGGAAGGTGAAGCACCTGGACGAGCAGTGGCCGCACATCGCCTCCCTGGCGCCCGCCGAGGAGACGGTCACCGACACGAACTCGACACAGATTGACGCGCTCACCGTGGTGAAGGCCCAGCAGGCCATCTCCGGGGAGATCATCCTGGAGCGGCTGGCGGAGACGCTGGTGCAGGTTGCCACCGAGAACGCCGGCGCGCAGCGTGGCGCCCTGCTCCTCCCGCGCGGGGAGAGGCTCTCGGTGGCCACGGTCTCGGGCACCGAGTCCGAACGCTCCACCTCTGACGGGGGCGAGGACTCGCTACCGTGGACCCTCATCTCCTACGTTCGCCGCACACGCGAGCACGTGCTCATCGGTGATGCCTCCCAGCCGCACCCGTTCTCGTCGGATGCATGGCTCGCGCGCGGAGGGGCGCGCTCCGTGCTCTGCCTGCCGCTCCTGCGCCAGGAGGAGTTCCGCGGAGTGCTCTACCTGGAGAACAGCCTGGCGACGGACGCCTTCACGCCAGCGCGCATCGCCCTGCTCGGACACATCGCCTCGCAGGCGGCCATCTCCATCGAGAACGCGCGGCTGTACGCCGAGGTGCAGCGCACCGAGGCCGCCCTGCGCCACGCCAATGACGAGCTGGAGAAGCGGGTGGAAGAGCGTACGCGGGAGCTGCGCCAGGCCCAGGCGCAGTTGGTGGAGACAGCGCGGTCGGCGGGCATGGCGGAGATCGCCACCAACGTGCTCCACAACGTGGGGAACGTGCTGACGAGCGCCATCATCAGCGTCCAGGTGATGACCCAGACGGTGGGCACGTCGCGTCTGGGGCGATTGAAGCAGGTCTCCGCCATGTTCGAGGAGCACCGACGGGATCTGGCGGACTTCATCACCCGGGATCCGCGCGGTACGCAGCTACCAGACTATCTCTCCAGCCTCACCGAGGAGCTGCTCCGCGAGCAGGCGGGGTTGCAGGAGGGACTCGATGCGGTGGCCAGGCACATCGAGCACATCCGGGCCATCGTCCAGGTGCAGCAGACGTACGCGCGGAACACGCTCATCACCGAGGAGTGCGATCTCTCCGTGCTCGTCCAGGACGCGCTGAGCATCCAGATGCCCGCCCTGAAGCGCCACGGCGTCAACGTCTCGAGGGAGCTCGCGACGCTGCCGCGGCTCCAGGTGGACAAGCACAAGGTGCTGCAGATCCTCATCAACCTGCTCAGCAACGCCAAGAATGCCATGTCGGCGCTGCCGGAGGAGCAGCGTCACCTGCACGTGCGACTCGAGGCGGAGGGGAGCATGGCGCGCATCCACGTGGAGGACAGCGGCGTGGGCATCGCGCCGGAGCTGCGCGAGCGGCTCTTCTCCCAGGGCTTCACCACGCGCGAGGGCGGCCATGGGCTGGGCCTGCACTCGAGCGCGCTGGTGGCGCGGATGCTGGGCGGACGCCTCACCCTGGAGAGCGACGGCCCGGGCAAGGGTGCCACCGCCACGCTGGAGCTCCCGCTGGCCGGGCTCCGTCGCTGACGGAGACCGGTCTATTCAGCTATTTCTATAATTTCCAATCTTTACGTGTTATATGGAACTCCAACAATCCCTGCGAAAGTCGCAGAGAAGGAGTCCATCGGATGAAGAATCTCCTCATGTCCGTCGCGCTGGGAGCGGGTCTCCTGGGAACCCAGGCCTCCGCGGCGAGTT
>QKJM01000567.1 GCA_003249315.1 Archangium sp. | reverse complement strand
GGCGCTCGGAGAGCTCGAGCGCCACCGTCCACGTGTCGGCCGTCTCGCGGCGGAAGCCACGCACGCGAAGGGGCTCGGGAACCATGGGCCCGGGGGAGCTGGCGGACTGGCGGAGGATGGGGCTCATGACTCCCTCCGGTAGACGTCCAGTCGCTGCAGGCGGACGCGCTCCAGCCTCTCGTAGAGGTGGCGAAGCAGGCGCATGGCGAGCGCGGGCTCCAGCACGGGGTGCTCGGGGCTGGGGCCGCGCAGGCACGAGGCATCAATCGCAAACGCCTCCACGGGCTCCAGCGCCCGGGCGTCCAGGTGCCAGTGGTAGGGAGGAAACAGCCAGGAGAGGCCGAGGATGTCACCGGCCTCGAGCGTCTCCATCCGGGTGGGGCCGAGGCTGGGAATCTCCTGCTCCAGCACCACTCGACCGCTGCGGAGGAGGTAGAGGGTGTCGGCCTGCTCGCCCTCGCGCAGCAGCAGGGCTCCGGCGGGGAAGGACACCTCGCGCACGCTGCAGGCGATGGCGCGGAGCTGCTCGGGGGGAAGGCCTCGCAGCAGGGGGTGCTCTTCGAGAGAAAGGAGGGGCTGCACCATGTGTCTCCTCATTCGCCGGTGCGGACACCGTCGGTGGCGCGAATGGCGGCCAGCTCCTCGGTGAGATCGATGCCCACCGGGCACCAGGTGATGCAGCGTCCGCAGCCGACGCAGCCCGAGGTGCCAAACTGGTCCCACCAGCTCGCCACCTTGTGGGTGAGCCACTGCCGGTAGCGGGAGCGGATGGAGCGGTGGACGCTGCCCCCGTGCAGGTATGAGTGCTCCAGCGTGAAGCACGAGTCCCAGCGGCGCCAGCGCTCGGCCACGCCGCCGTCCAGGTCCGAGGTGTCCTCCACGCTGGAGCAGAAGCAGGTGGGGCACACCAGGGTGCAGTTGGTGCATGCGAGGCAGCGCTGCGCCACGTCATCCCAGCGCGGGTGCTCCAGGTTGCGGTAGAGCAGCGCCTTCACCTCCGTGGTGTCCAGGGAGCGACCCATGCTCCGGGAGGTGCGCTCCACCACGGCGTCCGCCGCATGTACGTCCGACTCGGGAGCCGGTCCGGAGGCCACGCGCGCCAGCCAGCGTGCCCCGCGCTCGGTGCCGGCCTCGGCGAGGAAGCGGTGCCCGCCCTCGAGCAGCTCGGTGAGGGCGATGTCGAAGCCGAAGGTGGCCCGGGGGCCGGTCCGCATGGAGACGCAGAAGCAGGTGCCCCCGGCCTGGCCGCAGTTCACCGCCACCACGAAGAGGCGCTCACGCCGCGCTGCGTAATCCGGATCCTTGTAGGGCCCGTCCAGGAAGGTGCGATCCTGAACGGAGATGGCGTGTAGGTCACACGAGCGGGCGCCGATGAGGGCCAGTCGGGGAGGCGCCGTGGGCTCGGACTCCACCTGGAAGCCGTCCTCCTGTCGGCGCGTGCGGAAGAGGCGCAGCCTCGGGAGGAAGAGGAGATGCTTCCAGGACCTGGGCCCCACCGAATAGCCGAAGAAGGCATCATCCTCGCGTCGTGCCAGCCGGTAGGTGCCCGCCTCCTGCACCTCCGTCCAGCCTCGGGGGAGATCCCCCACGCCGGAAATCTCCTCGTGGGAGAGAGCACCGTCCTTCACCGTGGGGCCGACGAGGAGCCAGTCTTCCGCGCGCAACCCGGCCAGGAGCGCATCGAAGTCCTCCAGGGACAGGAGGAAGCGGTCCTTCACCACGGGGGGTGGAATGCTCTCGGGCACGGGGCCTCCGGAGGGAGCAGCGAGCGTGCGGGAAGAAGCCTACTCAGCCATGGCGAAGTCTCGCGAGAGCCCGCGGACGGACCCGTCATCCGTCGAACGTTCCCCATGCGTCCAGCATCCAACGTCGCCCCTACTCGTGAAGCCAGGAGGCGACGGGTGCCAGGGATTCACGCGCCAGCGTGGCCACAACGGGCATATGTTCTTCTCATTACTGGGAGGACGATATGGAGGAGCAGGGCTCGCACATCGAGACCCACCCGCGCGAGGGAGAGCCGCTGGTGCGCGCGGGGAGGCCGGCTCCTTGCGTGATGGTGCTCTTCGGAGCCACGGGAGACCTGGCCCAGCGCAAGCTCTTCCCGGCGCTCTACGAACTGGTGCGTCAGAAGCTGCTCCCGCATGGCTTCGCGCTGGTGGCATTCAGCCGCTCGGAGCGGAACCTGGAGTCCCTGCTCGCCCAGGTGAAGGAGGGGCTGCGGAAGTACGCGCGCACGCAGCCGTTGGACGAGGCCGCCTGGGAGTGGCTTGCGGAGAGGATGGAGGTGATGAGCGGGGCCTATGACGACCCGGCCGCCTTCTTCCGCCTGCGCGAGCACCTGGAGCGGATGAGCGAGCGCTTCGGCACGCAGGGAAACCAGCTCTACTACCTGGCCACTCCGGCCTCCACCTTCCCCGCCCTGCTCACGGGGCTGTCCGGAGCGGGGCTGTTGTACCGGGAGGATTCCTCCGTCCAGCGTCCGTGGCGGCGACTGGTGATTGAGAAGCCTTTCGGGAGGGACCTGGCCAGCGCGAGGCAACTCAACCGGGAGCTGGCGTCGGTGTTGGAGGAGCGGCAGATCTTCCGCATCGACCACTACCTGGGGAAGGAGACGGTCCAGAACATCCTGGTGTTCCGCTTCGCCAACGCCATCTTCGAGCCGCTGTGGAACCGGCAGCACATCGACCACGTGGAGATTACGGCGGCGGAGACGATTGGAGTGGAGGGACGGGGGCGCTTCTACGACGAGACGGGTGTCATCCGGGACATGGTGCAGAACCACCTGCTGCAGGTGCTGGCGCTGTGCGCCATGGAGCCGCCGATCTCCTTCGCACCGGAGGACATCCGAGACGAGAAGAACAAGGTATTCCGCGCGCTGCGGCCCGTGGCGGAGCACGAGGTGCCGAGGTTCGTGGTGCAGGGGCAATACCAGGGCTACCGGGAGGAGGCGGGGGTGGCACCGGACTCGAGGACGCCCACCTACGTGGCGATGAAGACATACATCGACACCTGGCGCTGGCAGGGAGTGCCCTTCTACGTGCGAGCGGGGAAGAAGCTGGCGCAGCGGGTGACGGAGGTCTCCATCCACTACAGGTCGGTGCCGCACTGCCTCTTCACCACGAGCGAGACGTGCCAGCGGTTGCAGCCCAACGTATTGAGGTTGCGAATCCAGCCGCGGGAGGGGATTGCGCTGAGCTTCGAGTCGAAGGTGCCGGGGGAGGACGTGAGCATCTCCGGGGTGACGATGGACTTCGACTATGCGGACACGTTCAACGAGCCGGTGCCGGAGGCCTACGAGCGGCTGATGCTGGACTGCATGAGGGGGAACACGACGCTGTTCGCGAGGGAGGACAGCGTGGAGCAGGCCTGGGCGTGGATGACGCCCATCCTCGAGGCACTGGAGGAGGGGTCATGCGGGCCGCCGCGAACCTATGAGCCGGGGAGCGCTGGGCCGGATGAGGCGGCGGCCCTGCTGGCGCGAGACGGCCGACGCTGGACGGAGCTGCGAAGATGAGACGAGAGCCCATCGTGGTGGAGCAGGAGAAGCTGGCGGACGAGGCGGCGACGTGGCTGGAGCGAGCGCTGCTGGAGTCGTTGGATGGGGGGAGGAGGTGCAGCCTGGCGTTGTCGGGGGGGAGCACACCGGGGCCGGTGTACCGGGAGCTGGCGAAGCGGAAGGTGCCGTGGGAGCGGGTGGACTTCTACTTCGTGGACGAGCGGTGCGTGCCGCCGGACCACCCGGAGAGCAACTACCTGCTGGCGGAGGAGACGCTCTTCAAGCCGCTGGGGGTGCAATCGCACCAGGTGTACCGGATGCAGGGGGAGAGGGCGGACCGGGACGAGGCGGCGAAGGAGTATGAGGTACAACTCCCGCCGGTGCTGGACGTGGTGGTGCTGGGGATTGGAGAGGACGGGCACACGGCCTCGCTGTTCCCGGGAGCGACGTCACTGGAGGAGAGGGAGAGGCGGGTGCTGGCGGTGGTGGGACCAAAACCGCCGCCGTGGCGACTGACGCTGACCTTGCCGGTGCTGAACGAGGCGAGACACGTGCTGGGGGTGGTGAGTGGAGAGAGCAAGCGGGAGGCGGTACGGAGGCTGCTGGAGGGAGAAGACCTTCCCGCGACGAGAGTCACGAAGGCCCAATGGATGCTCGACAAGACAACCGTGGGCCGGGAGTAACAAGAACCCCTCTCCCTCTGGGAGAGGGACGGGGTGAGGGTTCCACGCCCCCAGGGTTGAACACCGTGCAGACGGCGACACAGGAGCACGAGCGAATGAGCACAGCACAAGGCCCGAAGGCGCGATTCGGCGTAGCGGGAATGGGAGTCATGGGCCAGAGCCTGGCGCTGAACGTAGCGGACCACGGCTTCCAGGTAGCGGTGTGGGACCGACACGCCGAGCGCTTCGACGAGCTGCGCCGGAAGGGGGCGCCGGAGAGCCTGAAGGGCTACGAGGAGCTGAAGGACTTCGTGGCAGCGCTGGAGCGCCCGCGGCGCATCATGCTGATGGTGACGGCGGGAGCGGCGGTGGACGCGATGCTGGAGAAACTGGAGCCGCTGCTGGAGGAGGGGGACATGGTGTTGGACGGGGGCAACTCATGGTTCCAGGACACGAGGAGGAGGGAGGCGGAGTGGAGGAAGAAGGGGCTGAACTTCCTGGGGGTGGGGGTATCGGGGGGAGAGGAGGGAGCGAGGTACGGCCCGTCGATCATGCCGGGAGGCCCGGCGGAGGCTTACGAGCAGGTGCGGCCGGTGCTGGAGGCGATCGCTGCGCGGAGCGAGGAGGGGGTATGCGTGACGCACGTGGGGCCGGACGGGGCGGGGCACTTCGTGAAGATGGTGCATAACGGCATCGAGTACGCGGACATGCAGCTCCTGGCGGAGACGTACGACCTGCTGCGGCGAGGGCTGGGGAAGAGCACGGACGAGCTGGCGGACCTCTTCACGAAGTGGAACGAGGGAATCGCCGAGTCGTTCCTGCTGGAGACGACGGTGAAGGTGCTGCGGAAGAAGGACCCGGAGACGGGGGAGCCGCTGGTGGACGTGGTGTTGGACAAGGCGGGGCAGAAGGGGACGGGGAAGTGGACGGTGCAGGTGGCGTTGGACCTGGCGGTGCCGGTGCCGTCGATTGCGGGGGCACTGGACGCGCGGGTGCTGTCATCGCAGAAGGACGAGCGGGTGGCGGCGAGCTGGAAGCTGTCGGGGCCGAGGGACGAGAAGCTGTCGAAGGAGGAGGAGACGAACCTGGCGGCGTGGGCGCATGACGCGCTGTACGCGGCGAGGGTGGCGACGTACGCGCAGGGGCTGCGGCTGATTCAGGTGGCGTCGAGGGAGTACGGGTGGAACGTGTCGCTGGCGGAGATGGCGCGCATCTGGAGAGCGGGGTGCATCATCCGGGCGAGGCTGCTGACGCCGCTGCGTCAGGCGTACGAGAAGACGCCGGAGCTGCCCAACCTGATGCTGGCGGACGAGCTGGTGCCGGTGATGGAGCGGATGGCGCCGGCGTGGAGGAAGACGGTGGGGGTGGCGACGCGGCTGGGGATACCGGTGCCAGTGTTCTCGGCGAGCCTGGCGTACTTCGACAGCTACCGGAGCGCGGAGCTGCCGCAGAACCTGACACAGGCGCAGCGAGACGCCTTCGGCGCACACACCTACCAGCGTCGGGACCGGCCCGAGGCTGGCTTCGTCCACTCGGAGTGGAGCTGAAAGGAGCGGCCCTCCGAACTCAAACCCCACTCCCCTGTGGGTGCAGCGGCTGCATGAGACGCCCGACATGGCGGGCATGGCGCCCTCCTCCACCTCGCACCATCTGCCAGGCCTTGATCTTGACGAGGTTGTTGATGAGGAACCAGGCGAGGGCATAGCCCCAGACGCCCAGGGCGTAGCCCCACCCGATGGCGGGGATGAACCACCCATACACGGCGGCGAGCGTCCCCACGAGCTGGGTCGTCTCGGCCGCGACGATCAGCTTCCAATTCGGCCAGGGCCGCTCCCAGAACCAGCCCGGGTTGCGCGTGAGGTAGATGGTGAGGTGCCCGGCCACCAGCAGCTTCAGGAAGATGAGCGTCTGGAGCTCCCCTCCCGACAGCTCCAGGTACTTCCTGGCGATCCACAGCAGCGAGAAGGTCGCGATGACGCCCAGCAACCCCAGCACGCTGCTCAGGGTGAGGACGCGCTGCAGCTCCCACTTCAACGGCCGCGGCGCCACCGGGGCGTTGTCGTAGGCGATCATCATGATGGGGAGATCATTGAAGATGGCGAGCAGCACGATCATGATCGCCGTGACGGGATAGAAGTGGAAGATCAGGATGGTGAGCGTCATGAACAGGAGGACGCGGATCGTCTCGGCGATGCGGAAGAGGGTGTAGCTGTTCATCCGCTCGAAGATGATGCGAGCCTCCTCGATGGCGCGGACGATGACCGAGAGGCCCGGCGCCGTGAGCACGAGGTCCGAGGCCGCGCGCGCCGCATCCGTCGCCCCGCTCACCGCCACCCCCACATCCGCCTGCTTGAGCGCCGGCGCGTCGTTCACCCCATCTCCCGTCATGCCCACGATGTGGCCCCGCGCCCGGAGCTCCTTCACGATGTTGAACTTGTGGACGGGGAAGACCTCCGCCAGCCCGTCGAACGCCTCGATGCTCTCCCCCTCCTTGTGTCGACCGCGCTCGTCGAGCACCTCCCCGGCCGAGACGATTCGCGGCCCGAACTCCAGCCTGCGCGCCATCTCCCGCGCGATGGCGAGGTGGTCTCCGGTCAGCATCTTCACCGTGAGCCCCATGCGCCGCGTGGAGCGCAACGTCTCCGCCGAGTCCTCTCGCGGCGGATCGAACAACGGCAGCAGGCCCAGGAACTGCCAGTGTCCCGCCTCGTCCGTCCGGGCCACGCCGATGGCTCGGAAACCCCTCCTCGCGAGCTCCTCCACCCGTGCATCCACCAGGCGTTGCACCTCCTCCGGCGGTGAAACCAGCTCGAGGATGACCTGGGGCGCCCCCTTCGCGACCTGGAAGCGCTGTCCGTCCCGCTGGACCTCCGCCTCGGCCCGCTTGCGCACCGGATCGAACGGCACCAGGTGGACGACCTCGTAGGAAGTGAGTCGTCCACGCTCCGGCAGGGACTCGAGGACGGCGCGATCAATCGGGTCCTCACTGCTCTCCTCGCACGTCAGCGCCGCGGCCACCCTCACCGCGTCGGCGTCCGCTTCCCCCACCACCACCGGCTCGCCCGCGGTGAGCTCGCCCTTCGTCAGCGTGCCCGTCTTGTCCACGCACAGCATGTCCATGCCCGCCATCTCCTCGATGGACACCAGCCGGGAGACGATCGCCTTCATCCGAGCCAGGTGTACGGCGCCGATCGCCATGGTCACCGAGAGCACCGCCGGCAGGGCCACGGGGATCGCCGCCACCGTCAGGATGAGCACGAACTGAAGCGTCTCGACCAGCGGCTCCTCCCGGAAGAGCGCGACCGCGAGGATCAACACCGCCAGCGCGACCGTGGTGAGGATGAGGAAGTTGCCGATCCGCAGGATGGCCTTCTGGAAGTGGGAGACGCTGCGGGCGCTCTGGACGAGGCTCGCGGTGCGGCCAAAGTAGGTCCCCGCTCCCGTCGCCGTCACCACGCCCTTCATCTCCCCCTGCTTCACGATCGAACTCGAGTAGACGACATCTCCCGGCTTCCTGGAGACAGGCAGGGACTCGCCCGTGAGCGCCGCCTGGTCGACGCTCAGGTAGTCCCCCTCCAGGAGCATCATGTCCGCGGGGACGATGCCTCCGAGCCGCAGCGCCACGATGTCACCGGGCACGAGCTCGGCCGCGGGGAGCGTCTGCCAGCTCCCATCGCGCAGCACCCGCGCCTTCAGGGCGAGGTTCCTCTTGAGCGCGGAGATCGCATTGTCGGCCTTGTACTCCTCCCAGAAGGCGACGCCGACGTTGACGAAGAGCAGCGCGAGGATGATGGCGAAGTCCTCCCAGCGCCGGATGAACGCCGAGAGGAGCGCGGCGAACTCGATCATCCAGGGGATCGGCCCCCAGAAGTAGGTGAGGAGCTTGAGGAGCGGGTTGATGTGCTTCTCCTCGAGCTCGTTGCGCCCGTGGCGCGCGAGCCGCTCCTGGACGGCCTGACTGGAGAGCCCTTGCTTGGGGTCCGTCTCCAAGGCCTGAAGGGTCTCCTCGGGGCTGCGCGCTGGGGCCTGCTCGGTGTGTGGCTCCATTCTGTATCCCTCCAAGGCGGCTCAGAGAAGGAGCAGGAGGATGCCGCCCACCCCACAGAGCATGACCACCGTGGCGAGCAGCCCCACCACCCAGAGAGAAGGGCCCCTGCCCGCCAGACCGCTCAGCTTGCGGAACGTCTTGCGGTAGTACCAGAGGCCCATTCCCTGCATGAGGGTGCCGGCGCCGATGAGCAGCAATCCGACGACCCGCGCCAGCCAGACACGTTTGACGTCCGGCAGGAGTTGGTCGATGGCGAGCCCCACCGCGATGGCCGTGAGGCTGGTGCGCGTCCAGGCGGCGAAGGTGCGCTCCCGGGCCAGTAGCGTGCGCTCCTCGGCCAGGTCGGTCCGCTCCCGCACGTACTCCGTCGTCCTCTCATCGTCCCCGGGCTGGATGCATGCCTCCGCACATTCCCTCGGTTCGAACCTGATGACAGCGCGGGAACGAGACAACCCAGGGAGACGCGGAGCTTCCGGACGACTCCCTCCTGAGAGGGGCACGCCTCGACAGGATGCCAGGCGTGGGAGGGAGTCATAGCCCCGGTCTTGCACCAGCCCGATGCGGACACAGCCTGAGCATAGAGGAGGAAAACAGCCATGGCAGATCTACCAGTGAGACGAGAGAGCAGCCGCGGGTTGACCACCGGCGGACAGTGGGATCCCTTCGAGCGGATGCGGGAGCTGCTGAGGTTCGATCCCTTGACCGAACTCCGGACCCTCATGCCCCGAGCCCTCATGCCCCGCGTCTCCGAGTTGGCCTTCATCCCCGACTTCGAGGTGAAGGAAACCAAGGACGCCTTCATCTTCAAGGCGGACCTCCCGGGGATCCGCGAGGAGGACCTGGACATCAGCATCACGGGCGATCGGCTCACCGTCAGCGGCACGCGTGAGGAGGAGAAGCGGGAGGACACCGACCGCTACTACGCCTACGAGCGCTGCTACGGCAGCTTCAACCGCTCCTTCACCCTGCCCGAGGGAGTCAACCCGGATGACGTCCGGGCGGAGCTGAAGAACGGCGTGCTGAACCTGGTGCTGGGCAAGAAGCCCGAGGTGCAGCCCAGGCGCATCGCCCTCGGCGCCGGCGAGGCCAAGGGCAAGGCGTAGTCGTCGTCCGGACTCCGGACCACGGGCGAGGGGCTCGAGCCCCTTGCCCTCACGCCTGGACGCCGGGCGCGGAGAAGAGATCCAACAAGTCCTCCCGGGTAATCCCCGCCGCGGCGGAGGCCTCGCCCAGCGCCGCCTCGAAGAGGGCCCGCTTCTTGTCCTGCAGCCCGAGGATCCGCTCCTCCACCGTGCCCTCGGAGATCATCCGGTACACCATCACCGGGCGCTCCTGGCCGATGCGGTGGGCGCGATCCGCCGCCTGGGCCTCCGCCGCCGGGTTCCACCAGGGGTCCATCAGGAACACGTGGTCCGCCGCCGTGAGGTTCAACCCGGTGCCGCCCGCCTTGAGCGAGAGCAACATCACCGGCGCCCCCTCGGGCGACTGGAAGCGCTCCGTCACCGCGCCCCGGTCCGCCGTCGAGCCGTCCAACCGCTCGAACCCGATGCCCGCCCCCTTCAGCGCCGGCTCGATGAGATCCAACAGCGACGTCCACTGCGAGAACACCAGCGCCTTGTGCCCCTCGGCCACGGCGGTGCTCAGCGACTCCACCAGCGTCTCCACCTTGGAGGACGAGCTGGCCTGCTGCCCGGGGACCAGCGCCGAGTGGCAGGCGGCCTGACGCAGGCGGAGCAGGGCCTCCAGGGCCTTGAGCACGTTGCCGCCCTCGTTGAGCAGCGCCACCACCTCGGCGCGGGAGGCTGCGAACACCGCGTCGTAGACGGCCCGCTCCCGCTCATCCAGCGCCACGTACCGCACGGACTCGGTGCGGGGCGGGAGCTCGAGCGCCACGTCGCGCTTGAGCCGGCGCAGCACGAAGGGACGGATGCGCCTGCGCAGCAGCGCCGCCGCCTCCGCGCTCCCCTCCGCCGCCGGGCGGGCGATGCGCTCGGCGAAGTCCCCGCGCCCGCCGAGCAGGCCCGGGTTGGCGAAGTGCATCAGGCTCCAGAGCTCCTCCAGCCGGTTCTCCAACGGCGTGCCGCTGAGGGCCAGGCGGAAGTCCGCGCGCAGCCCGAACGCCGCCCGCGCCACCTGGCTGTCCGGGTTCTTGATGGCCTGGGCCTCGTCCAGCACCACCGCCCCCCAGGGACGGCCGCCGAGCACCGCCGCGTCCAGCCGTAGCAGCGCGTAGGTGGTGATCGTCACGTCGGCGGACTCGTCCAGGGCGCGGCCGGGCCCGTGGTAGAGCGAGACGCGCAGCGAGGGGCGGAAGCGCTTGAGCTCCGAGGCCCAGTTGTGAAGCACGCTCGTCGGGCACACCACCAGGGTGCGAGGCCCCAGCACGCACAACGTCTGGAGCGTCTTTCCCAGGCCCATGTCGTCGGCGAGGATGCCGCCGAGCCCGGCGCTCCGCAGGAAGCCCAGCCAGCGGACGCCGTGCTCCTGGTAGGGGCGCAGCGTGGCCGAGAGATCCTCCGGCAGGGCCACCTCCGGCAGCCGCTCGAAGCCCTCCACCAGCGGAGCCAGCCGCTCCAGCCCCACCGGAGGGGGCTGCTCGAGGGTGTCGCAGAGCGCGGCCAGCTCCGGCAGCGCGTGGTTGGCGACACGGCCCTCCTCTCCTCGCGAGGCGAGCAGGTCCGCCACCCGCTGGCCGTTCCGCTCCAGCCACTCCCGGGGCAGCGGCGCCCAGCCCCCGCCTTCGATCGGCACCAGGCCCAGCCCCTCTCGCCAGGCGCGAAGCACCTGCCCGGCCTCCACCGAGGCACTTCCTCCTCGCTCTCCCTCCACCTGGAACTCGAAGTCGAAGCGCACCTCCGGCAGCCCGCTCGCGGCCACGCCCGACTCCACCCGCAGCGAGGGCCGCAGCCGCACGTCCGGGTTGACCAGGCCCCGCGCGTCTCCCGTGAGGCCACCCCGCCAGCGGCGCAGCTTGTCCGCGAAGCGCACCATCTCCTGCCCCTGCACCGTCATCCTCCGGCCGGGGACCAGGCTCAGCTCCTCGCGGAGCTGGTGGATGAGCCGCTGCTCGGCCGCCTCGTCGCGCAGCGGGACGGCGCCACGCAGGTACACCATCTTCCCCCCATCCACCCGCACCGAGGGCGGCGAGCCGTAGACGAGCTTCGGCAGCACCGAGAGCCCCGACTCGAGCTGGTTCAGCTCCAGCACGATGCGCGGCTTCAGCTCCCGGTCCACCGGGGGCAACCGCCGGCTGCGCACCTCCAGGGACATGTGCCGGGCCAGGTCCGGCAGCGTCTTCGCGGTGAGCTCTCCGATCTGAGCGGAGGTGAAGGTGCGCTCCACGGGGAGGTTCTGCAGCCAGGCCCCCGTCACCGCCGTCTCTCCCAGGCGGCAGAGGGCGTCGCCACACAGCGCCACGCCGGGGCTGAGGACCTCGGTGATGCGCGCGTCCCTCCGGAGCGTCACCACCACCTGATCGCCCCGGTCCTCCACCACCGCGCGGGGGACGATCTGCTCGTCGGAGATGGCCACCGGCCGCCCGTCGAGCAGCACGTTCCGGGACGGCTCCAGCACGCGCAGGAGCGCGTCGAGCTTCTCGGGAGGGAGGGCCCCTCGCGTCGGCCGCTCCAGGAGACGGTCGGCCCGCAGGTCCCACTCCTCCACCTGGAGGTTGGCGGCCTGTGCGGGCCGGGCCAGCAGGGCGACGAGCTGCCCCTCGAGCGGGGACTCCGTCCCGTCCGCGTGCGCCAGCACCCGATGGAGTCGCAGCCCTCCCTGGACGCGCGAGAAGCGGTACGCCATCCGGGTCCACCGGTTGGCCGCCGACGGGAGCGCCGCCTCCTGGCTGTCCGCCTTGCCGAGAGAGAGCGCGGCCGCCACCACGTGCTCACAGGGGTCCACCCGCCCGGGGCAATCGCACTCCCAGTCCTCGTCGCTCGGGTACAGGACG
>QKJM01000730.1 GCA_003249315.1 Archangium sp. | reverse complement strand
CTCGCTGCGCGGCACGAGGAAGGTGAGCCTCACCACCGAGGACTTCTTCGTCCGCGTGCAGCTCATCACCCAGAACGTCGGCTCCGCTTCCGCCACGCTGTCCCTGGCGGAGGCGAAGCTGGTGGATGCGCAGGGAGCGGAGTACGCCATCGCCCGCGACGCCCAGACCGTCGCCGGCACGCGCGAGCTGCGACGCACCTGGGAGAAGGAGGAGCGCGAGTCGCTCGTCCTCCTCTTCGAGGTGCCTCCAGCCGCACTCGCTCCCGGGCTGACCCTCGTGCTGCCCGGCAACGGCGGCCCGGAAGCTCGGATTCCCCTGCAATGAGGCTCTGGAGGCGGTGACGGAACGGTGACGGTCGAGCCCAAGCTGCTCCCGCTGCGTCTCCGCCTTCCGTACGCGACGGAAGAGGAGTTCATCGAGAAGTATGGCTCCAACGTCGCGCGTGGGGGCCTCTTCATCGCCACGCGCTCGCCCAAGCCCGAGGGCACCGGACTGGCCTTCGAGCTGGTGCTGGCGAACGGAGCGCGACTGCTGCGCGGCGAGGGCATGGTGGTGAAGGCCCAGGTCGAGGGAGCCGCCCGTCCCGGGATGACCGTGCGCTTCGCGCGCCTCGATGCGGGCAGCAAGGCGCTCGTCGATCGAATCGTCAGCAGTCGGAGCCCCTCCCCTCCCGCGCCCGCCCCCGCCCAGGCTCCCGCCACCCCGCCCAGAGCCTCCGCTCCCACCGCGCCCAGAGCCTCCGCTCCCACTCAGGCCGCGCCGGGCCCCAGCAGGCGCGCGCGCCCGGTCATCTCCGCGGAGGCGCTTCGCCAGCAGGCCACTCGGCCCGCCGCCAGACCGGCCACGCCGCCCCAGCAACCGCGCCCCGCCCCACCGAGGCAGGAAGCGCCCCCGGCAGCGTTCGAGCCCGCCCCTCCCACCACGAAGAAGCCTGCGGCCCCCGCTCCGACGAAGCCGGCCGCTCCCGCTCCCCAGCAGCGCCGCATCCCCACACCTCTCGCAACACCCGAGCCCAGGCCCCGGACGCCGGAACCCCTCAACGACGCCATCCTGGGCCACCTCTCCTCCGAGAAGCCGGAGCCCTCTCCACCCGTCGAACCCAAGAGCCCCCCTCCCTCTGCACTGGAGCCCTCCGCGCCTGCCCGGGCGGCGGTCCCTATCCCGGCTCCGGAGCCCTCCGCACCCGCCGTCCCCGTCCCGGCTCCGGAGCCCTCCGCACCCGTCAGAGAGGAAGTCCCCGTCCCGGCTCCGGAGCCCTCCGCGCCTGTCCAGGTAGAAGCACCCGTCGCACCGGAAGCCCCCTCCCCCGAGCCCCGGAGCCGTCGGCGCGCCGTCCTCGAGGTGCCAGAGGCGCCGCCCGTGACGGCCGCGCCTCCCGACGTGGTGCTCGGAATCGATCTCGGTACCTCGCAGGCGCGCGTCGCCGTCCACCACGACGGGGCGCCGAGGCTCATTGCCTTCGGAGAGGACTCCCTCGCCCTCTCCTCCCTCCTCGCGGTGGACGACGAGGGCCAACTCCTCGTGGGTGCGCAGGCCCAGGCCGAGGCCGGGCGTACCCCACGCCACGCCACCCTCGGGCTCCCGCGCCTGCTCGGCCTGCGCGCCCGCTCGCCCCTGCTCCGCGCGCTCGGAGGCCCCCTGCCCTTCCCCATCGTCGCGGGTCCGCACGGTGATGCCTGCATGGAGCTCGGCGGCCAGTCCCGCACCGTCCCCGAGCTCGCCGCCCGACTCCTGCTCGAGCTCAAGGCCTCCGCCAGCGCATTCCTCGGCCACGAGGCCTCACGGGCCGTCCTCTGCGTCCCCACCCATTTCGACGAGCGACAGCGCGCCGCCATGCGCGAAGCGGCTACCCTCGCCGGCCTGGAGGTCCTGCGCATCATCAACAGCCCCTCCGCCGCGGCGCTCGCCTTCGGCCTCGGGCGAGGGCTGGCCCGCAAGCGCCTCCTCGTCATCGATCTGGGCGGCGGCGGCCTCGGCGTGTCCGTCGTCCAGCTCACGGGGGATGATCTCGAGGTCATCACCACCGGTGGTGACGCCACGCTCGGCGGCATGGACTTCGACATGCGCCTCGCCGAAGCGCTCGCGGAAGAATTGCAGCGACAGGGCCACGCCCGCCCCGAGCACCCGCAGGACTGGGTGCCACTGCTCGCCGCCGCCGAGGCCGCCAAGGTGGCGCTCAGCGAGCGCGAAGAGGTCCCCGTCCCGCTGCCCGCCGGCCTGCCCTCGCTCACCCTCGACCGCGAGCGACTGGAAGCCCTCACCCGGGAGCTCGTCCAGCGCGTCATCGCCGGAGTACGACAGGTGCTGGAGGGCAGCGCGCTCACCCCCCAGGGCCTCGACGAGGTGTTGCTGCTGGGAGGCCAGGGCCGCTCGCCGCTGGTACGCCGCCAGTTGGAGGAGGGCCTGGGCGTGCCCGTGCGCGCGGACGTGGACGCCACCGGGTCGGCGGCGCTCGGCGCGGCGCTGCTGGGCCAGGGTCTGCTCGATGCCGCGGCCGGCAAGCCCGGAGCCACCGCCTCCGAGGTGCTCTCCCTGCCCATCGGCGTGGCCGAGCGCGGTGGCTCCTTCCGCCGCGTCCTGGAGCGCAACACCCGCCTGCCCACGGAGAAGACGCTGGTCCTCCCCGTCACGCCCGGCCCCCTCGTACTGGCCCTCTTCCAGGGGTCCTCGCCCATGGCCCTGGAGAACGAGTACCTCGGCACGCTCGCCTTCTCCATCGAGCGCCCCGGCGAGGCGGAGGTACACTTCAGCGTCTCGGCGGACGGCACCCTCTCCCTCGCCGCCACGCTTCCGAGCACCCGCCGCCACCCGGTGCAGCTCGTGACGCACATGCCCGAGGAGGCGGAGCTGGAGGCCACCCTCGCCCACTCGCCTCTCGAGGGTGAGCCCGAGGCTCGCCCCGGCGGCCTGCTCTCGGGCCTTCGCAAGCTCTTCGGGCGTCGCTAGCGCCGGGTTCCATTCTCGTGAAGAGCCCTGCGGGCGGGCGCCACGCGTCCAGTCCGGGTCGTGCCCTGCCATCCGGGCCGGGAATGCCCCCTCGGTGCCGGTGTCGGGTGGATGACCAGATTTCGTCCAGCAATTACCCGAAGTGATGGGAGGACGAGATGAAGATTCGTTCGTGGATGGGATGCCTCTCTGTGGTGGCCCTCGGGGCCGCGGGTCCGGCGCTGGCCATCGAGGCCACTCGGGTGGGCGAAGCGCTCGACTTCGAGGAGGAGCGGATGCAGGTAGGTCTGGACGTGCAGGCGGGCCTGGGCAGCTTCACCGGAGATCTGGGAGACAGGACCGGCGTGGGCCCGCTGCTGGGCATCGCCGCGGGAGCCCAACCCTGGCGCTTCCTTGGCATCGAGCTGGGCTATGAGGGGCAGCGCCTGCCCATAGAGGATCCCCGCATCCAGGATGGCGAGGCCATGTGGCGCCACAACGCGAGCCTGATGGCCAAGGCGGGCCCGCTGCTGATCGAGGACCGGCTGCGTCCCTTCGTGGGCGCGGGCTTCGGGCTGAGCTACCTCAACGCCTCCGATGGCGCATCCGCCACCGGCCTCTACGCCAACAACGACTTCACCCGCGAGGTGCCGCTGGCGGCCGGCGTGGACTACCGCTTCGGCGCGCAGAAGAACATCTTCGCCGGAGCGCGAGCCACCTATCGGCTCGTCTACGGCGAAGAGTTCGTCGACGCGGCCACCGGCGTGGGGCAGGCCGAGGGCAACCTGCTCAACTTCAGCGCCACGGTGGGTGGCCGCTTCTAGGCACCTTCGCTAGAACGCGAAGCGCGCGAGCAGGGCCTCGGGATCGGGCTCGCGCGCCCATGCATCCAGCACCGCCTGGGCCGGCGAGCGGCCCGAGGCGGCCACCTGGGCGAGGGGATCCAGCAGCGGCGCATCCTCCGCGTCCAGCCGCACCAGGCCCCGGCGGGAAATCTCCACCATCTCCCCGGCCAACCGGTGCATCTCCTGCGAGCCCAGCCGCCCGGCCAGACCCTCGCGGCGCGCGGTCTCGTGGAAGGTCAGGTGCTCTTCGTAGGAGAGCCGCGGCAGCAGTCGCTCGGCCTCTTCCAACGCGGTGGCGTCGTAGAAGATGCCCCGCCAGAGCGCCGCCAGCGCCCCGGTCATCGCCGCGTCGCAGCTATCCGCGCTGCGCACCTCGATGATCTTCTTCAGCCGCACCTCGGGGAAGAGGGTGGAGAGGTGATCCGCCCAGTCGCCCAGATCGGCGGGCCTGCCCTCGTAGCCCTCCTTCATGAGCTGGCGGAAGGTCAGCTTCGGGTAGAGGTACTGGCCATCCCGGCGCAGGAAGAGCAGCGGCGCGTCCAGGGCCCACTCCACGAAGGCGCGGTAGGAGAAGGAGCCGTCGAACCAGGAGCGGAGATAGCCGCAGCGGGTGGGGTCCACCTCTTCCCAGACGCGGCTGCGGAAGGAGAGGTAGCCAGAGGGCTTTCCGTCCACCAGCGGGCTGTTGGCGTAGAGGGCCACCAGCAGGGGCGCCAGACGCGCGGCCACCACCGTCTTGCGCACGCAGTCCGCCTCGTCCGCCCAGTCCAGGGAGACCTGACCGGTGGAGGTCATCTGCATCATGTGGTGCGCCAGCCGGCCACGCTCCGGGAGGGCCTGACGCATGACCTGGTAGCGCGTCTTCGGCATCCACGGCATGTCCGCGGGAGTGGCGAAGGGTCGGTAGCCCAGAAGCACGATCTGGAGCCCGAGACGCGCCGCGGCGGCCTTCAGCTCCGTCAGGTGCGCCAGGTTCTCCGCGTGGGCCTCTCGCGCGGTGTACAGGGGCGAGCCGCTCAGCTCCACCTGCCCGCCCGGCTCCAGGGAGATGGTGAGCATTCCCCGCTGCAGGGCGATGACGGGCGACTCGGGCGTCTCGCGGAAAGGGGTGTAGCCACCCGCACTGGCGACCTGTTCCAGCAGGGAACCAATGCCGGCCGCCCCTTCGTAGGGTACCGGCCGCGCCGCCCCCACAGGGTAGATGAGCTTCTCGTGTTCGAGTCCGAGCTTGTGCTCGGCCCGGGGCTTCTCAGCGGCCCGGAAACCGTCCACAAGCATTTCCACGGAGGTAATTGGCTCGGAGACTTCCCGTTGCAGGTCCAGGGACATGGCGGCGCCTATATAACGAACGTTGACCCGACCGCTCGCAATTGCACATCGTGGCGATAATGACCCACTCCTCGCCGGTGCCCACCTTCACCGCCCGTCCCGGTCCGGGTGACTTCCTCCAGGGGCTCGCGCTCCTGGGCCGAGCCTGGCGCCTCATCTTCCGCACCCCCCGGCTGCTGGGCCTGTCCGCCCTCTGCGCCGTGGTCACCCTGGTGGCCCTGGGCGGCATCCTCGTCCTGCTGTGGCTCTATGCGCCGGAGTTGCTGGGGGCCCTCTGGAGCCGGCCCGAGGCCTGGTACGGCCGCGCCCTCTGGTACCTGGTCCTGGTGCTGATGGCCCTGGTGTTGCTGGTGGTGGGGGTCAACGTGGTGGTTCCGGTGGCGCTGGCCCCCCTGCAGGATCCGCTCTCGGAGATCACCGAGGAGCTGTGCGGGGACTACGTCTCTCCTCCCTTCCGGGCGGGGACCTTCCTGCGGGGCCTGGCCACCAGCGTGGGACACACCCTGGCCCGGGTGCTGCTGCTCCTCCTGGGACTGGCGCTCCTCTTCCCCCTCAACCTGGTGCCGGCGGTGGGCAACCTGGCCTGGACGGTGCTAGGCTCCCTCTGGTCCATGTTCTGGCTGGCCGGCGAGCACCTGGCCTCTCCGATGACGCGCCAGCTCTACGCCTTCGCCGAGGTGGTCCAGGCCATGCGCCGCCGCTGGCTGCTGTGCCTGGGCTTCGGAGCGGGCACCTGGCTCCTCCTCTGGGTCCCCCTGATCAACACCTTCTTCCTCCCGGTGGCGGTGGTCGCCGGTACCCTCCTCTACCGGGGTCTGCGGGCCACCGGGGACATCGCCCCCCCGCCCGCCCTCCGGATCGGGAAATAATCCGCCGGCCCGGTTGTCTCACTCTGGCGTTCTCCGACACTGTCCGTTGCCGTCCGCTTGAAGCACCGGGAGTACGTGATTAGGCTTGGCCGGTCGCGCCCAGCGTTCACTCGTCCGGACAAGCGCTCGGATTTGCTGGGCTTTTCACGAATCACCCCGGGGCCCCATGGGTTCCCATCCTGGATGAACCATGCCGCGATTCTTCCGCCGGATCATCGCCGTTGCCGTCCTCCTTGGCGCCTGGGCCCTCGTGGGCAGTGACCGGGCGCCGCTGCCCCTGACGCTCGGAGCGGCGGAGGCCGGCCAGGCAGGCTCGGACTCCACCCGCCTCTCGGGGGACAAGGGCCAGCACGACCTGTCGTCCCTCAGGGTCTTCACCAAGGTCATCCTCTACGTGAAGGACAACTACGTCGACCCCAAGCGCGTGAAGCCCAAGGAGATGATGATCTCCGCGCTGGAGTACGTGGAGAAGAGCGTCCCGGACGTGCTGGTGGATGGCAACGCCGAGACGGGCAAGCTCGCGCTCAACGTCAACGGCAAGTCCCGCGAGTTCGACATCAGCCACGTCGACTCGCTGTGGAAGATGTCCTTCACCCTCAAGGACGTCTTCGACTTCATCTCCAAAAACATGCGCCCCATGGAGGACACCCGTGACGTGGAGTACGCGGCCGTCAACGGGATGCTGGCCACGTTGGATCCGCACTCGGTGCTGCTGCGCCCCGAAATCTACCGGGAGATGAAGCTCTCCACGAAGGGGGAGTTCGGCGGCCTGGGCTTCATCATCCAGATGAGGGAGGGCAACCTCACCGTGGTGAAGGTGCTGCCCAAGACGCCGGCGCACCGCGCGGGCATCCAGAAGGACGATCAGATCAAGAAGATCGGCGAGGAGTCCACCATCAACATGGACCTCAACGAGGCCGTGTCCAAGCTGCGCGGCCCGGTGGACAGCCGCGTCACCATCACCGTGGAGCGCAAGGGCTGGGAGAAGCCCCGCCCGATGACGCTCACCCGCGCGATGATCACCATCGAGAGCGTCCAGTCGAAGATGCTCTCGGGCAACGTGGGCTACATCCGCCTGAAGAACTTCCAGGGCAACACCACGAGGGATCTGCACGCGGCGCTCAGCGAGATACGCCGACAGGCCGAGCCCAAGGGCGGGATGAAGGGCCTGGTGTTGGATCTGCGCGGCAACCCGGGCGGACTGCTGGAGCAGGCCATCCAGGTGTCGGACACCTTCGTGTCCAACGGCACCATCGTCTCCACGGTGGGCCTCTCGGACAAGCTGCGCGAGGAGAAGCGGGCCCGGCCGGACAAGGGCGAGGACACCTACCCCATCGCGGTGCTGGTGAACGCGGGCAGCGCCTCGGCCTCGGAGATCGTCGCCGGTGCGCTCAAGAACCTCGACCGCGCGGTCATCATCGGCCGGCAGACGTTCGGCAAGGGCAGCGTGCAGGTGCTCTACGACTTCCCGGACGACAGCGCGCTGAAGCTGACCATCGCCAAGTACCTCACCCCCGGGGACATCTCCATCCAGGAGGTGGGCATCGTCCCGGACATCGAGCTGGTGCCCGCCGCCGTCACCGAGGAGCGGGTGGTGGTGTACGCCCCGCGCAAGACCATGGGCGAGGCGGATCTGGATCAGCACTTCGGCAACCCGGACTCGGACGCGGTGGCCAAGAAGCGCGAGGACGTGCTCGGCCGCGAGAAGCCCCTGGAGAGCCTGCGCTACCTCAAGCTGGACGAGAAGCAGCTCCAGGCCCAGGCAAAGAAGGACGCCAGCAAGAAGGGCGAGGCCCTGCACGGCGAGAAGGATCCGCTGCTGGACGTCGACACCGTGGCCGAGCAGCTCGACGACCAGCTCGACGCGGAGAGCCAGGATGAGATCAAGGAGGACTTCGAGGTCATCTTCGCCCGGGACTTCGTGCTGAAGGTGCCCCAGACCACGCGGCGCAAGATGCTGGAGAAGGGCCTGGGCTTCGTGGACCAGCAGCGCGAGCAGGAGGAGCAGCGCATCAACGCCGCCATCGCCGGCCTGGGCGTGGACTGGAGCGCCGGCCCCCGGCCCAAGGAGGTGAAGCTGGCGGCCACCCTCAGCCCGAGCGCCGAGCAGCGCCTCGCCGCGGGGGAGACCTTCGAGCTCGCCGTCACCGCCGAGAACCAGGGCACCGAGCCGCTCAAGCGCGTGCGCGCCTGGACGGAGAGCGACAACTACTACCTCGACCGGCGCGAGTTCGTCTTCGGCAGCCTGGCTCCGGGGGAGAAGAAGACGTGGAAGGTGGAGGTGCGCCTGCCCAAGGATCTGACCTCGCGTCGTGACGACGTGACGGTGAAGTTCGTCGACGACCAGGGCACCCTGCCCACCTCTCTCGTCAGCGAGCTGACCTTCGCCGAGCTGCCTCGCCCCGCCTTCGCCTTCAACTGGCAGGTGGTGGACGACTGCCAGGCGTGCAACGGCGACGGGGTGACCCAGCGCGGGGAGGACATCACCGTGCTGCTGGACGTCACCAACACCGGCAAGGGTCCGGCGCTCGACTCCTTCGCGCAGATCAAGAATGTCGGCGACCCGAACATCTTCATCGAGAAGGGCCGCTTCAAGATTGGCGAGCTGGCTCCCGGCGAGACGAAGACGGCGCGCTTCCAGCTCCTGGTGAAGAAGGGCTACCGGGAGGACAGCTTCCCGCTGAAGCTGGCCATCGTCGACGAGCCGCTCGAGGAGTTCGCCATGGAGAAGATGGTGCTGCCGGTGACGGAGGAGCCGACGGCGAAGCTCGAGCCGAAGAAGAAGCTGGTGAAGCTGGGCGAGAAGACGGCGCTGCTGGCGGAGCCCAAGGCGGACGCGCAGACGGTGGCCCGGCTGGAGCGCGCGGCCGTGCTGCCCGCCGAGGCGGAGACCCAGGGCTTCTACCGGGTGAGGCTGGGCGAGGACCGCTTCGCCTTCGTGCGCCGCGCGGACGCTCGCGAGCAGCGGCGGGGCAAGGCCACCGCCTCCAACGAGCTGGAGTACGTGGCTCGCCGCTCGCCGCCGGAAATCCGGCTCGACGTGGACAGCAGCCGGGGCGGCCTGCTGGCCACCGGCGAGCGGTACACCCTCTCCGGAGAGGTGGTGGACGCCCAGGGCCTGCTGGACGTGTACGTCCTGGTGAATGACCAGAAGGTGTACTTCAAGGGCTTGGAGCCCGCTGGCGACGAGCCGCGCAAGCTCAAGTTCTCCACCAACTTCACCCTCAAGGAGGGCAACAACAACGTCCTGGTGGTGGCCCGCGAGAGCCCCGAGTACGCCAGCCGCCGCACGCTGGTCATCCGCCGCCGTCCGGAGGCGCTCGCCCAGAAGCTGGCCGCCCCCGTGCCGGCCACCGCCGCCAAGACGCCCAAGCCGGTGAAGTAGTCGCCTGCCCGGCTGCCCACCTGTCTTCCGGGCGGCTTTCGTCGAGGTCCCATGCCCCGAGGGAAGCCGCCCGTTTTATTGACGCTTTCGCCGCTCGCACGCTAGCGTCAGGCTGGTTGGCGCCGCCCAACGGTGTGCGCCCCTGGGAGGCGGTACTCGAGAATGCGGACGTTCAGCCGTTGGATGGCCCTGGCGATACTGGTGGGAGGTCCCGCCGCGTACGCGGATCGCAACGACTTCGATCTGACGAAGCTCGGCAATCCCACCTGGGACCGCGCGCGCTCCACGGAGGCGCCGGCCCTGTTCGACCCGGAAGCCAATGCGAACTTCCGCGCCTTCACCCGCACCTTCGCCGCGGCGCTCACCTCCACCAACCTGATGCCCCCGGAGACGCTGGGGCACGCGGGCTTCTCCATCAACGCCGAGCTGGCCGTCGTGGGCCTGCCCACCCCCGACGAGGTGAAGCTGCCTACTCTGGGGGAGCAGACGAACACGCTGCTGGTGCCCTCGGTGCATGTGCGCAAGGGACTCCCCTTCTCGTTCGAGCTGGGTGCGCGCATGGGGTGGGTGGATCGCAGCAAGATGTTCGCCGCCACTGGCGAGCTGAAGTGGGCCGTCAACGAGGGCTTCACCTGGCTGCCCGACGTCGGCGTGCGCCTGCACGTGACACGTCTCCTGGGCAACGAAGACTTCGACCTGACGGCCGCCGGCCTGGACGTGGGCGTGGGCAAGCAGTTCCCCCTGGGTGGCATGGTGACGCTCACCCCCTACGGCGGTCTGGACTTCGTGGGCGTGGCCGCCGGCTCCGACATGATCGACTTCAATCAGAGTCGGACCACTGGAGACACCCTCGGCAACCAGTTCGCGGGTCTGGATGACACCGGCGTCTACAAGGAGGTGATGTTGATGGAGAACATCAACACCCGCTTCTATGGCGGCGTGCGCTTCATCGGCGGCGCGCTGCAGCTCGGCGTCGAGTTGTCCCTCACCAGCCAGGGCGGTTTCCAGGAGATCAACACCAACACCCAGGAGACCTTCGAGCGCGGCCTGCCCGCGGTGCTGGCCTTCAGCACCACGCTCGGCCTGGACTTCTAGCGCCGCTCTCGCAGGGCCTGGCGAAGCAGGCCAGGCCGGTTGGTGATCAGGTAGGAGACGCCCATCTCCTCCAACTCCCGAGCCCGCGCGGGGTCATCCACCGTCCACGCCGCCACGCGCAGGCCCCGGCGCTGCCACTCCTCCACGCGCTCCGGGGTGCAGGCCGTGTGGTGCGGATGCACCGAATACGAGGCCACCAGCGGGCTCACCAGGTACGCCTGTGGAGCCCAGCGCTTCTCCGGATCCATGAGGTAGCCGCGGCGCAGGCCCGGTGCGGCGGCGGCCACCCGGATGAGGCACAGCGGGTTGAAGCTGGAGAGGATCACCCGCTCGCTCAGCCCGCGGCGTACCACCAGCTCCGCCACCCGCACCGACAGGCCTCCATCGTCGACGCGCTCACACTTGAGCTCGATGTTGATGAGGAAGTGCGGAGGCAGCGCGTCCAGCACCTCCTCCAGCAGCGGAATGCTGGCGGGCGCGAAGCCGAGCCGGCTGCCCACGTCCACCCTCCGCAACTTCCACCAGGAGGTCTCCCCCACCTCCCAGGGATGGCCGGCCAGCCGATCCAGGTGCTCGTCGTGGCACACCACCACCTCGCCGGAGCCGCACAGCATGGCGTCCAGTTCCACGCCGTCGGCCCCCTGGGCCACGGCCTCCTGGAAGGCAGCGAGAGTGTTCTCCGGGGCATCGGCACTGGCCCCACGGTGGGCGAGCAGGAGCATGGTCGACAGTGTGCGCCAGCCCGACGCAGGGAGCGAGGGCCTGGTACACCCACGTCCTCGGGCTGACGGGCAGCTTGCCTCACCCCCCACTTTGCTGCACTGTGCGTCCCATGCTGGGGTTGCGTCTCGGGGAGCTCATCGTCATCGGCTTCATCCTGTTGGTGGTCTTCTCCGCCGCGCGGATGGGCCAGCTGGGCAACGCCGTGGGCAAGTTCGTCTACTCGTTCAAGAGGGCCTCCAAGGGGCAGGACCTGGTGGACGCGAAGACGCTTCCCCGCTCGAAGCGCGGCCAGGAGCCCACGGACGCCGACTACACCGACTCCGACTCCCGCCGCAGCTAGAGGCCCGGCCCGCCCCCCGACAACAGGCGGGCAGCCTGCTCACGCAGCAAGCGGTGGACCGAGAAGTCCTGGGTCAGCTCGGCCAGATCCGTCGCATTGAGAAGGGGGACGATCTTCACCCCCACCTCCGGCGGCAGGTACGGATTGAAGACGAGCGCGCGGCGCACCGCGTGGCGAGTCGACCAGCGCGACGACTTCCAGATTTCCAGCAGGGGCTCCGGCCGGGCCGGGCGACGCGCCGCGATGCGCACCACCAGAGGCTCGGTGAGGCGGGGGTTGAGGAGCGCGTTGCGCACCACCGAGGGCTCGCTCGCCGTGGCCAGCCGCGCGAGCACGTCTGGATCCCTCGTGAGACGGGCCTGCTGCTTGAGGTGCCCCAGGGACTGGGTGAAGGCCCTGGCGTCCGCCCGGGCCGCGGCGTTCGCGTCCAGTTCCTGCACCGCCGGGGCCGACTCGAAGAGATCCGCCACCGTCTCCAGCGACTGCACCTCCGCCATGCGGCGCATCGAGTCCGCGTACGGGAGCTGCGCCGCCTCCTGGCTCAGCGCGGCCACGAAGGAGGACAGGACGCAGGTGGCCGGCTCCCAGCCCCCGCGCGCCAACTGGAGCACATGGTGGAGCAGCTCGTTGGCATCCAGCGGATCCCT
>QKJM01000579.1 GCA_003249315.1 Archangium sp. | reverse complement strand
CACAGGGACGCCCATTCGGCCGCCGCCCCGGAGTCCTCCGGCCCGAGCAGGCGCATCGTGAAGGGCGTGCCGTTCTCGTAAAGCGAGATCAGCACCTTCTGGCAGTAGGACGAGAAGGGATGGGCATAGAGCGTCAAACTCATTGTTTTCTCCTTACGTCGCGCGGTCCCACCTGTAATGAAGGCTCACCGCGCCGGTATCGAGTGGCTTCGCCTCGAGCAGGGTCAAGGACAGGCGTGGAGGACCGGGCTCGAACAACAGGACCCGTTTCGCCACGGTTTCAGCGCGTGTGCTGCTTGAGGAAGTCCCACATGATGGTGGTGGCATCGGGCCCCGAGGGGTCGGCGAACAGGTAGGAGTCATCTCCGCCGGGCCAACTGTGGTCCATGCCATGGATTTCGTACTTCTGGACCAGCAGCGCCCCGCCGTAGACGTAGTCCTTGACGGTATAGCTCCGACCGCCGGGTACGCTTCCATACCAGACACTCGTCGCCGCATAGGGCACGCTGTCATTGTCGGAGCCATCATCCGCGTAGTCGTTGGTCTGCACGAACTGTTGCACGGCCTGCTCGCCGTTGATGGGGTTGACGGTGCTGTCGTCGGTGCCGTGAATGACGAGCACCGGCACCTTCCGGCGCGCCCGGCCCGAGCAGGACCATGCATCGTAGCCGCGGTCATCAGGGTCGTATATGCTGCCGAAGGACATGGCGTAGGCGCTGCCGGAGGCGGTGGTGGCGGCCTTGTACATCGCCCCTGCCCCCACCATGCCCGCGGCGAACACGTCCGAGTAGCACGCCATCAGGATGCTGGTCATGACGCCCCCCGCGGAGACTCCTCCGACGTAGACGCGGTGCGCGTCCACCGAGTAGAGACTCTTCACCCAGTCCACCATGCCGACGATGATGGAGGGCTCGCCGATGCCGCGCTCCTGATTGCTGCTGAGCATGAAGTTCCAACACTGCGAGCCGTTGGCAAACAGCGCCTGGTTTGGGTAGAGGACCAGGAACTTCTCCGCGTCCGCCTTCTGATTCAGCCGCGTGAGGCCCGCGAACTGGTCTGGATTCTGGAAACAGCCGTGCAGCCCCACCACCAGGGGGAGCGCCTGCCCCGGCTGATAACCCGCTGGAACCCAGAGCTGGAAACCGCGGCTGCCCCAGATGTTCGTGTAGGTGCCATAGACCCATGAGCCAGCGTGGGCCGGAGCGCCTCCCGCGAGCACGAACAGCGCCAGCAGCAACATTCCGGTACGTGCGAAGGTCCGCACACTCCGATTCGTCGTCATGCCCTTCTCCTGGTTCATCGTGAGCACTT
This sequence comes from Archangium sp., assembly GCA_003249315.1. GTDB lineage: Bacteria > Myxococcota > Myxococcia > Myxococcales > Myxococcaceae > QKJM01. Next base: position 10,868 of record QKJM01000579.1, on the reverse strand, counting down.
CATCCACGGAAAGAAGTCTCGGAGACGGAACTCTACGGCCGCTGGCCCTCCTGGGCGGGCGCTTCGAGTTCGAGAAGGAAGTGTTTCACCACGTCGATGATCTGCTCGGGTTGGTCGAGCGGCGCGGCGTGGTAGGAGTCCGTCAGCTCCTGGAGGCGGGCGTTCTGGAGGCGAGCGGTGTACGCCTGCTTCACGGACATGGGCGTATAGTCGTGGTCGGAACCGAGCACCAGGACGGGGCAGGAGATGTCCTCGAGCCGCTCCAGCACGCTCCAGCCGATGAGCCCTCGGGTCGCGCGAAGATAGGCGTCCGGCTCATTGGCCCCGATTTCCTCGATGACCTTGCGCCGGAGCTCCGCCTGCTCCGGTTTGGGGAAGAGCTTGGGCGCGATCAGCTTCGCCAGTCCCCTCGGGCCGCTCACCCTCAGCACCAGCAACCGCAGCGCGACGGCGAGCTTCATGCCCAGCGTCCGCGGCACCATGTCAGGGCCACTGTTGATGATGACCAGGCTGCGCACCAGCTCCGGCCTGTCCACCGCGAGTTGGAAGCCAATCATCCCTCCCATCGACAGACCGACGACATGCACCCGCGTGAGCCCCAGGCGGTCACACCAGGCAGCGATGTCTCGTGCGAAGAGCGGCACGCCGTAGGCGCCCGCGGGCTTGCCGCTGCGCCCATGGCCCCTGATGTCGGGGATGAGGGCCCGGTGCTGGCCAGTGAACCCCGGCGCGACGAACTCCCAGTCTCTCCCGGACGAGCCGAGCCCATGCAGGAAGACGATGGGCGTGCCCGCTCCGGACTCCTCGTAGTGCAGGGACAAGTCATCCAACTGAAGCGTGGGCATGCGGGAAACCTCGGGGAACTTCGGGGATTCCTTACGGCGCCCGAGCGGACGCACGTTCACATGGAGATTGAGGCTCTCTACGAGGACGTGTTACGAACACTAACCGAACGAACGATCGTTCGTCCATCCCCCATGAGCACCACGCCACGGTCACGTCTGCGAGCCCAGAAGACGCCCCTCCCGCATGCCGCAGTGCAGCAGGACGGGACGCGTCGGCGAATCCTGGAGGAAGCGCTGCAGCTCTTCGCGAACGAGGGGTTTCACGGGGCGTCCATCCGGACGCTGGCGAAGGCGGTGGGGCTGCAGCCGAGCACGCTCTACTCGCACTTCCCCTCCAAGGAGCATGTCCTCGCGGAGCTGGCGCGGGTCGGCCACGAGGCACACCACGAGGCGCTCCGCGAGGCACTGCTGAGCGCGGGCCCCGGGCCCGTGGAGCAGGTGAGAGCGCTCGTCCGGGCGCACACGCTCCAACACGCGACACATCCGCAGTTGGCCGTAGTGGTGAACGAGGAGCTGTACGCGCTGGCACCGGAGCTGGCCGCGCCGGCGTTGGCGCAGAGAGAGAAGTCCTCGGCCCTGCTGGTCGAGGCCATCTCGCGAGGGGTGGCCCTGGGCGTCTTCACTCCGCCCGAGGTGCTCGTCACCGCGGCGGCGATCGCCACGATGGGGCTGCGCATCCCCTACTGGTACGAGCCGTCCGAGGCGCTCCCCATCGACAGGCTCGCGGACCTCCACGCCGAGCTGGCGCTCCGCATGCTGGGAGTCCGCCTCTCGCCCTGAGGGAGTGCCTCGACGCGCTCAAAACACGTCATGGCAGCTCATCCGCCGCCATGGCGCCAATGGCATCCTCCGAGACGAGGATGCGTCCGGGAGCAATGTCCCTCGGACCTGCCCCAAAATGGCGAAAGTCGAGTTTGACACCTTCATCCGCGTCCCTCCTCGGCCCCTCCGCTTCAGTCCGCCACCTCTCCTCAGGCCTTCAATCCTTCCCATGCTAGAGCGCTACCGCTTCCCGGATGAGCGGGACTTGCGGGCCGCAACGGTGCGCGTCCGGGGCGTTCGCTCGGGAAGGCGCCCGCCTCGCCGCACCGCTTCGCGCTCCGGCTGGAGGTAGCCGAGCACCAGCGCGCACAGTTCGTCCACGTAGGACTCGCGGGTGAGGTACTCGGGGCGGCCCGTCAGCGCCACGTGGGTGAGCGACTCCACGGTGTTGAAGATGATGAAGGCGGCCATGTCCAGATCCCTTGGACGCACCTCGGCGGCGTGAGGCTCCAGGAAGGTACGCACCAGCCGGAGCATGCGCACGGCATAGGGGTCCACCTGCTGGAGCTGCCGCATGCGGGGAAGCTGCTCCACCAGCACCTCGTGCAGCCGCGGGTTGGCGGCCTTCTTCGCGAGCACCTGGCGGATGAGCAGACGGATCGCCTCCCGCAGCGTCGTGCCGGACAGGCGGGCCATGCCTTCCTCCAGGTCCGTGAGCCCCTCCGCGCGGTGGCGCTCCATCACCGCCATCACCAGCGCCTCCTTGCTGGAGAAGTACTGGTACACCGAGCCCACGCTCACGCCCGCCACGCGCGCGACGTTGTTGGTGCTCGCGGCGTCGTACCCATCCTTGACTAGAATCTGAGCAGTCGCGGTGAGGATGGCGTCACACGTCACCTGCGCACGGGACTGACGGGGCTTCCTCCGAGGGACGAGCGGGGTACCAGACTTCATGGAAGGCTCCTTCCGGAACGTGAGCGGTAGGCGAGTTGAAAACGTGAGTCCGTGCTCACATTCTCTAGCACATGACCACTCCGAATCCTCGTTCCTCCTCCGTTCTCTCCCCGGGCCACCGAGCCCTCGTCACCGGCGCCTCCGGCGGCATCGGCGAGTCCTTCGCCCGGCTCCTCGCTGCGCGGGGCATGGACCTCGTCCTCGTGGCGCGCTCGGAAGGCAAGCTCCGTGCGCTGGCCGCCGAGCTGTCCGTGGCCCACGGCATCCGCGCCGAGGTGCTGGCCACGGACCTGAGCCGCCCGGATGCGCCACGCCAGCTCCATGCGGCGTGCGAGGAGCGCGGGCTGAGGGTGGACCTGCTCATCAACAACGCGGGCTTCGGCTCGTATGGTCCCTTCGACGCCCGCCCCTTCGAGCGGGAGCACGAACAGGTGATGCTCAACGTCACCGCCCTGGTGGATCTCACCCGCCTCTTCCTGCCCGCGATGCTGGCGCGCGGAGCGGGTGGTGTCATCAATGTCGCCTCCACCGCCGGATTCCACCCCGTGCCGTACATGGCCGTGTACGCGGCGACCAAGGCCTTCGTCCTCTCCTTCACCGAGTCCCTCTGGGCGGAGACGCGCGAGCGCGGCGTCCGGGTGGTGGCCTTGAATCCCGGTCCCGTGGAGACGGGCTTCTTCGACGCGGTGGGCACGCGCGACGTGGCCGTGGGGAACATGGCCACGCCAGAGGCCGTCGCGGCTGCGGGCTTGCGAGCCCTGGAGCAGGGCCGTGTCTCCGTCATGCCGGGCTGGCGCAACCGCTTCCAGACCGCACTGCCCCGCCTCTTCCCCCGGGGCTTCACCGTCCGCCTCATCGCGCAGATGATGAAGCCCCGCGCCCCCGCGCTGGCTCCAGGTTCCGCCTCCAGCCGCGGATGAACCGGGGCAGAACGAATCCTTTGACACCTTCCCGGGCTCTTCTTGCCTCACTCGACCAACGTCGGCGGCTTCTTCACGACGAGCACGTGCGCTTCAATCTCCCCGTAATACGGCATCACTGAAGCGCTGCGTAGCTCGCAGCCGGAGCCCGTGATGGCAGTCAAGAAGCGCTCCTCCTTCCCCTGAAAAAGGGATGAGCGCACCGTGAAGACGGCGTGCCCGCCCGCGCGCAGGCAAGAGAGCATCGGACCCAGCGCTTCCGCGCCGCAGTGCCCCGCAAGAAATACCCCGGCAGAGAGGATCAAATCGAAAGCCTGTCCGGCAAAGGGTTGCATGTCGTTCAGATTCCCTTCGCGCAGCTCGGCGTAGCAGCCCTTCTCTCCTGCAACCTTCAGCATTTCGGGGCTCAGGTCGAGGCCCGCGACGTGGACATGCAATGAGCCAGGCGCATACGCCCTGAGCTCGGCACAGAAGTGCTGCCCGAGAAGCCCTGTTCCACAGCCGGCGTCCAATACGCGCATGGGCCCGTCCTGCTCCAGCGAGCCCCCCTCGGCCAGGAGTTCGAGCGCCATGCGCGTCACGGATTTGTACGATTGCAGGTTGTTGGCGAGCATCTCCTCATCGTACGAACTCGCCCAGCGCGCATATATCGCCCGGATCTCGAACGGACTCGTGGCCTGCTCTGATGCAGCGTGAAGCGAGGACGAGATCCAGCCATCTATACCTTTCGAGTCATCGGCTCTCCGCACCAGGCTCCTCCTTGAATCTGGCGGATCAAATTCAATAACAGACTTCTACTGAGCTATCAATCCGATTCCCAGCCTCTACGGGAGAACGGCCATTCTCGAATACCTCCGCCTGCATGCCCGCCCTCTCCCTCGGCTCAGCGCCGCTGCGTGCCTCGTCCCAGTGGCACTCGGGCAAACTTGAGCGTGCCGTTGTCCTCGTCGCGGTACGCGATGTTGGCCATGCCATCCGCGCCCAGCGCCATGCCCGTGAAGGTCCCCACGGTCGTGGTGGCCCCATCGATGCGGAATTGGGTGAAGCGGGTGCAGCTCGCGTCTCCACAGTGGAGGAGATTCAGGTCATGAGCCCCACCCGACTCGAAGCTCACCAGGGGCAACCCGTCGCTCCCCATCACCACCGAGCTGTACGCGCCCGCGGTCCCTGACATGAGGGACGTCACGGTGACAGAGGAGCAGTCCACCGCGTCGCAATGGGCGAAGTAGAGCCCGTTGGGAGCGTTCGAGAAGGTCATCACGGGGAGTCCATCCGCGCCCAGCGCGAGGCTCACGTTGGTTCCGGAGTAGCCGGCGGAGCCCGAGTTGCCCACGACCGTCGAAGTGAAGCTCGAGCAGGCCGCGTCATCACAATGCACCACCTTCAGCTCCTGCGTGCCGAGGACCCGGTAGGCGACGACCGGCATTCCGTCGATGCCGACCACCACGGGGACCGATTGCTGGTTGATGGTCGTCCCGGATTCGAGCGTCTGGATGCTCGCCGTGGTGCAATCGGCGTCATTGCACCTGGCCAGTTTGGCCGCATCCTTGCTCCCTTCGCGGTACGACATGAGGGGCAAGCCGTCGTCGCCCAGGGTGACGAAGACCCCCTGGCCCACCCCATTGCCCGCGTCCACCACCTGACTGGTGGCGCTCGTGCAGCTCGCATCCGCGCAGCGCGCGAGTGACAGCCCGGCCGCCGTGCGGAAGGCGATGATGGGAAGTCCCTCTTCGCTCATGGTGAGGGCTCCCTCCTGCCCGTTGAGGACGTTGGTCTGCGAGAAGCTCCTGCAAGCCTTGTCCCCGCAGTGTATGAGCTTCGTGCCGTGGTGCAGGATGAGTGGAAACCCGTCCTCGCCGAGCGTGACGTGGGGCGAGTTGAAGCCCGTCGAGCGCAGCGTGACGATGGAGCGCGAGGCGCCCAGGTTCGGGCCGACGTCACTGGTCGAGCCACAACTGACGGTGCCGTCGGCATTGACTCCCCGCACGGCCAGGCCGCTGCCGCACGTCCCGGTGACGCGGGCCTGCGTCGCCGAGGTGTCGACGGAGAAGGTGTTCCCACTGAGTGAGATTCCGGCCCCTGCCGTGTACTGGGTGTCGTCGTCCCCATCGGCGAGGTCCGCGGGAACGTCGGTCAAGGTGTTCCACGAGGGGACGTAGCTGGCGGCCAGGTAGTGGGCGTCCAGCGCGGCGGCCAGTTCGAGCTCGGAGTCGAATGCGACGCCCCGCGCCCACGCTTCGATCGTCGTCTGCTCCACGCTCAGGGTGCTGTCTTGGAGCAGCACTCCCTCTCCTGAGGTGAACACGGTGCCATTGGGGATGCACACTGCGGAGCCGTCCTCGTTCACGCCCTTCATCACCATCCCCGTCTCGCAGCCACCACTCACGCGGGTCTGCACCACGCTCGGGTCCACGGAGACTTCACCACTCGATAGCGTCACTCCGTAGCCCGCGGTGAGCCCGGGAGAGGCTGACTGGGTGCAGCCGACGAGGCCCAGCACGGGAAGGACGAACCAAAGTGCCGCTGCGTGTCGGCCGGGCATCGGGAGGCAGGCGTTCGCTCTCAATACAACACCTCGTTGTGGGGTGGAGAGTTGAACCTAGCACGTCCAGCCTCCGGGTCGCTCGCCTCACAGGCTGGGCGAGCTTCACGCAGAGTCATCGCGATTTGCGTTTCTTCCCGGGAGCACGAGAGCAAGGGCGAATTCGCGGAAGCGCGAGGCCCGGCCGGCCGCCCGGAGGAGGAGCGGCGAGTGCTCAGGGAGGAATCTCGGCAAGGTGCCGGAGGATTCGACCATTGCAGAGGTTCTTCTGACAAACCCCAGGTCGTTCTCGTCGCCGTGGAGATGTCCATTCTGCCTGTCGCCAAGAGCTTCCATGAGTTCCTGGGCGAACTACGAACGATGTGAGGCTAGTCGTGTCCAAGCGTCCCGCCGAGCCCCCCTCCCATCCCGCCGAGCCTGAGATCGATCGCCTCGCCCCCACGCGCCGGCCGGACGAGCGGCCGGTGATGTACCAGGGATGGAAGCACGTCCTGTTCCTCCACTGGTCGCTACCGCCGGAGGTGATGGCGCCGCTGCTGCCGCCGGGCCTGACGCTCGACACCTTCGAGGGCCGGGCCTGGGTGGGGCTGGTGCCCTTCACCATGCGCGGCGTGCGTCCCCGGGGCCTGCCCGCGGTGGGCTTCCTGTCGGACTTCCACGAGACGAACGTGCGCACGTACGTCCACCACAAGGGAGGCAATCCCGGCGTCTGGTTCTTCAGCCTGGAGGCCGCCAACGCCATCGCCGTGCGAGTCGCGCGGGCGTGGTTCAAGCTGCCGTACCACTACGCGAGCATGGAACTCACCCGGCAGGACGAGTCGTTCTCCTACCGCTCCGAGCGCCGCTGGCCCGGACCCACGCCGGCCACGTGCGCCGTGCGCTGCACGCCCCGAGGGCCGGCCTCCACCTCCACGCCGGGCACGCTCCAGCACTTCCTCGTCGAGCGCTACTTCCTCTACTCCACCGCCAACGGGGTGCTCTTCCGAGGCCAGGTACACCACCCGCCCTACCAGGTGCGAGGCGCGAACGTGGAGAGCCTGGACGAGTCGCTCCTGGCCGCCGCCGGTATCCCCCGTCCTCCCGAGCCGCCCCTGACGCTGTTCTCGGAGGGAGTGGACGTGGACGTGTTCCGCCTCAGGTGCGTGGAGTGAGTCCGCTCACGGAGAGTTGAGCCTCAACCCTCCCGAAATTCGGACATGAGTGCCGTCGGGACGGAATCTCACCTGCTCGCGGCCCGGAGCTTAGCCACCCACCTGCGAAGATCCTCTTGGGTGTCCTTGTCCTCGACAGCCGGCTGGAACATCAGGAAATCGAAGCGCCCCTCCTCGAGCATGCCCATCAGCGCCCGGTCCTCGGCGATGATCTCCGGCACGCCGTTGGGGAAGGTGGGCCATGCATCCGGGTCGTCCCGGAACTCCGGCGTCTCATAGATGAGTTCCAGGTATCGAGCGTAGGCATCGAAGAAGCGGTCCACGTTGGACGCTGTGGGGCGCGCGTAGATGTACTCGTAGGGGTCTACCTCCACGACCGGTTGGAGTCCCTGCGCATCCGCCAGGCTCGGCACCGTGGCGTAGCGATAGGCCAACGCCTCCAGTCGTCCAAAAACGAGGAGGGAGCGGAAGGGCTCGGGCCAATCCGAATCCTCCTCGTTCGCCATGAGAAGACCATTCACCTGCTCATCACAAGGCTCGACAAAAAGCTCGAAGTCGAGTTGGAGACCGCCCAGTCGCTCGTAGAAAGCGGCCAGCATGGGATCGAGGGGCCGGCCTCCCACGAGCGAGCCTGCCGTCGGCGCACCTCTCCAGGGCTTTCGAAGCGTGGCTCGGACGGGGTACTTCTCGCAGGCCACCAGCAGTCGCTCGAGTCCAGGCATGAGAATGTTCGTCATCTCGCGTACTCGAAACAGCCCTGCGCCCTCAACGGAAGGAGTCGACGATGAACAAGCTTGCGCGGGCGAAATCCACCACGGCGACTCCCGAGCGGGAGCCCGCCTTCTTCTGCAGACCACCGCGGCCCAGGCGAGCGACCGCACAGATGGGAATCGGATCTCCATCCAGAGGACGCGCCTCGTAGTAGCGGATGATGACATTGGGCCCGCTGGTCCATATCTGCCCGTACATCCGGGTCAGCGGGGAGAGGTACCCAAGCCCACCGGTGATGAAGCGCTCGACGGGTCCATCAGAGAGGGTGACCGGGCTCTGGCTGCTCTGGTTGGCATCAATGACGAGGGAAGCACTGTCACCCGGGCGAAGCCGAAGGATGCGCATCGCCTCCAAGGCCTTCTCCGAGCAGGGCTGAGGCCCTGGACTTCCGTCCGCGCGCAGAGACACACCACCGGGGCCAACACACCCGAGGCCCAGGAGGAGCAGGGAAACGAGAACCGGAACGAGCACCGCTTTCATCGGGAACATGGGTTGCAGTCCTACCTGGGGAAGCGTCGATTTGCAAAGAGGCACCGGGCATGCACTCCGCCCCGGAGTCACCTCCGAGAGAACAGCGAGCCTACATTCAGCTCGAGATAGGCGTGCCGCAGCCCCCCATCCCTGAAGAGTTCCAGCACGAGCTTCTCCTTGCTGTTCACGTCGAACGAGGACAGGTCGATGATGATGACGATACGACCGGTCTCATCCAGTCCAATCGAGGAGGGAACCATGCGGAGAGCGAAGGGCTGCGGCTCGCGAGTGGACGCATTCGTGATTCGAGCTTCCTGCAGTCCCCAGGGCCTCTCGGGGTCCCGGTTGGTCACATCGAAGACCACCGCGACCCTCTGCAGGGCCGCTGGTTTCCTGGGTATGAACGTGCGGACCTCCACGTCGAGCCCCGGCTCGTGAGCGAGCCAGCTCTCCTTCTCCCGAAACGGGGTCAGCGCGACCTGGTTGTTTGCCAGGAGCGTGGCGAACGCATGGTCGACCGAAGCCTGCTCCTCGCGATGCTGACGGATCTCGGCGCGCAGGGACCTGTTCGCATCCCGACTCTCCTTCAGCGCGAACCGGACGGCGTCCGGCGACTCCGAGTCTGGAAAAACATCGAGTTGCCCGTCCACTCCGTCCCTCGCGGCCAGCACGGTGAAGGCGAGCTGAGTACCATCCATGAGCGTCACCAGCAGGAGGAAGCGGTCCCCGGGCGCCAGGTCCTGAAGAGGAACGATGACCACGGACTTCCCACCGACGAGCAACGGCTCGAAGCGCCCCTCCCACCCCAGGAGCTTCGTCCGGCTCGGCTCACAGGGTCTGTCGAACCGGAGCGTGGTTGCGGAGCCACCCGCGACGAACACCTGGGGAACCTCGTGCCTCGGGTCCTTCGAGAGATACAGGCTGCGGCGCACCGGCTGCGGGATGAGCCTGGGCGGCACGAGGGCCACCACCGATGTGGACACCCCAACGAGCACGAACAGGAGGACTCCGCGGAACCCGCTGGCTGCTTGCTTCCTCATGGCCCGGCGACACTACTCGTCGAGTGAGTCCCGAGTCCACTACGAATGAAGACACGTCGTGGAATCTCGAAACCGGCTCTCCTGGGCTCGGCGCCGTCCTCGCGCAGGCGGAGAGGAGAGGCTGAAGTGCGACGCAAGCTCGGAGACGCATGGTCACACGGCCCTGAGCGCAGCAATCCACTCCCGGATCTCCTCGTGGACGCCCGTGGCCTGGCTTCCTGGTGGGAACATCAGGAAGTCGAAGCGACCGTCCACCAACATGCCCATCAACTTCCGATCGGCGGCGATGATCTCCGGCACCCCCCAGGGAAACACGGGCCATGTACCTCGATCCTCACTGAAGTCGGGCATCTCGTAGATGAATTCGAGATAGCGGGCATAGGCATCGAAGAAGCGGTCCACATTGGAAGCAATGGGGAGTGCATATGCCTCCTCGTAGGGGTCTACCTCGACGACCGGTTGGAGCCCCTGCTCATCCGCCAGGCTCGGCACCGTGGCATAGCTATAGGATGACGCATCCTGCCCTCCGAAGACGAGAAGGGACCGGAATGGCTCGGGCCAACAAGGCTGAACCTCCTCGTTCGCCCTGAGGATACCATTCACCTGCTCATCACAAGCATTGACATAAAGGTTGAGATCGAGCAGCAGCCCGCCCAGTCGCGAATAGAAGGCCGCCAGCATCGGGTCCAAGGGCCGGCCCAGAATGGGCGTGCCCGCAGTCGGCGCACCTCTCCAAGGCTTTCGAATTTCGGCTCGGACGGGGTACTTCTCGCAAACCGTCAGTAGCCGCTCGAGCCCGGGCAATACAATTTCGTTCATCATGCGTATCTTCCTTCTCACCGCGCGACCAAGGCACGGACATCATCCAGCGCCGCCGCCGTGGCCCTTTCGAGCAGATCGTCTGACTGGCTCTGATCGTAGACCTTGTTGAACCAGCGCTCGAAATGTCGATGGGTCATGGCCGCCACCTGCTGAACCTGCTCGGGACTGGCCGTGTCACCCGCCTCCCTACGAAAGACATTCCATATTTTATTGACACTCCCATGAACAGGCTTGCCCAGAGCCTTGAGATTGGCTGCGGCGTTGATGTCCAACCCCGGAAAGAAGTGGGCATACTCCAGGGGGATGAGGTGATGGATGTCGTATCGTCTTCCATCGAAGTCCCGCAATACCCCATGCAGCTCGGGATGGAACACCCCATAGAAATCATCTTGAGCCTTGGCCCGAAGCGCTCTCTTGGCCTCGACGTTCAACTTGACGGAGAGCGACTGCTCCATGCGCCGCAGGAGCTGGGTGAGTTCGTTGCGCTCGGCGGTGGAGAGAGACTCGAAGCCCTCCGTCTCCACCTTCGCGAAGAGCCGCCGTAGCAGCGCCTGGTCCTTGCGCCCCGCCCGGACGAGCTGCGTGCGGAA
>QKJM01000505.1 GCA_003249315.1 Archangium sp. | reverse complement strand
CTGACACCTTTGAGACCGGCCCCATCCGACCGCCCAGCGAGGCCGGGAGCTATCTGCTGCGCCTCACTCGCAACTGCCCCTGGAATCAGTGCGCTTTCTGCCGGACCTACAAGCGTCACAAGTTCAGCCTCCGCACCGTGGAAGAGATCGAAGCCGACATCGACGCCATGGCCCGCATCCGCGACCGGCTGGTCGCCCAGGGCGGGGATCAAGGCCCCCGACGGGCCGTCTCCCTGGGGCTCGTCCGCACCGACGCGGAGTACGGGGTTGCCAATGCCCTGGCCCACGGCGGGCGAACGGCGTTCCTCCAAGACGCCGACTCCCTGGTCATGAAGCCGGATCAGGTGCGGCGGGTGCTCTCCCACTTCCGAGAGCGCTTCCCGGAGGTGGAGAGGATTACCACCTACGCCCGCTCCCGGACCCTGGCGCGCCTCGCCGTGGAAGACCTCAGGGCCTACGGCGAACACGGCTTGACCCGCATCCACGTCGGCATGGAGAGCGGCCACGACCCCCTCCTGCAGCTGATCTCCAAGGGCGCCACCGGAGAGCTCCACGTGAAGGCCGGGCGAAAGGTCATCGAAGCCGGTCTGGAGCTCTCCGAGTACGTCATCCCGGGCCTCGGGGGGCGGGAGATGAGCGAGGGCCACGCCCTCGACACGGCCCAGGTGCTCAACGCCATCGGCCCGCACTTCATCCGCTTCCGGACGCTCTGCCTCGGCCCCAAGCTCCCCCTCTGGGAGCACTTCCACGGGCCGGAGGCTCGCCTGACGCAACAGACCGACGTGGAGGTGGTGACCGAGATCCGCCGGCTCCTGGCCGGGCTAGAGGGCATCGCCTCACGGGTCGTGAGCGATCACATCCTCAACTTGCTGGGTGACCTGCAGGGGCAGCTACCCCAGGACAAGGAGACGCTCCTGGCCCAGTGCGACGCCTTCCTCGAACTCGATCCGGACGAACAGCGCCTCTTCCAGGCCGGCCGCCGGGCGGGCATCATCGAGGGCGTCGACGACCTCCGCAACCCGCAGCTGCGGGCCCGCGCCGAAGCGGTTCTCGCTGAACTGACCCGGGTCTACGGCCCCGAGCGCCTGGAGGAAGGCGTCCGCTCCCTCATGGAGCGTTTCGTCTGAGGTGAAGACCCGAACCCCTTCCTTCCCCCTGGGCGCCCTCCTCGCCCTGACCGGGATCTTCTTCTTGAACTTCATCGGCCGAGTGGTACTGGCCCCTCTGCTGCCCACCATGGAAGCGGACTTGGGGATCGACCACACCCAGGCCGGCGCCCTCTTTCTCTGGGTCACCAGCGGCTACTGCGCGGGACTGCTCGGCTCCGGCCTCGTCTCTTCCCGCCTCAACCACCGCCGTACCGTCCTCCTCTCCGGCTTCCTCGTGGCGGGAATGTTGCTGGCCGTCTCCGCCGCGCGCGGGCTGACCGAGATCTGCCTCGGGCTGCTCGTGCTCGGCATCGCGTCGGGCCTCTACCTTCCGTCCGGCATCGCGGTCCTCACCTCCCTGGTGGAACCCTCGCTCCGGGGCCGGGCCGTCTCTGTGCACGAGCTGGCCCCGAACCTGGGCTTCGTGGCCGCTCCCCTGGTAGCCGAGGCCTTGCTCCGTTGGTTCTCCTGGCAGGCAGCGCCGGCAGTGCTCGGCGTCGGGTCCTTGGCCGCCGCGGCGATCTTCTGGCGTTGGGGCCAGGGCGGCGACGCCCTCGGCGAGGTGCCGCGGCTCGGGACCCTCCGCGTCCTCGCCGCCGAGCCTTCCTTCTGGACCATGATGGTGTTCTTCAGCCTGGCGATCGGGGCCAGCCTCGGCGTCTACGCGATCCTCCCGCTCTACCTCGTGGCCGAGCGGGGCCTGGAGCGGGAGTGGGTCAACACCCTCGTGGCCTTCTCGCGCCTCTTAGGGCTCTTCGCTTCCATCGGGGCCGGCTGGGCCGCCGACCGCCTGGGTCCCCGCCGGGCGCTGCGGGGCGTCTTCTTCGCCACAGGATTTGCGACTCTCCTCTTGGGTCTTCTGCCCGGATTCTGGGTCCTGGCGCCGGTGCTGCTCCAGCCCCTCGCTGCGGTGTGCTTCTTCCCCCCGGGATTTGCCGCCCTCTCGCGGATCGGCCCGGTGCGGACCCGCAACGTGGCCGTCTCCCTCACCGTCCCGGTGGCCTTCCTGCTCGGAGGCGGGGCCGTGCCCACGGCCATCGCGTGGTGCGGAGACCACGGCTCTTTCGCGGTAGGCATCGGTATCTTTGGCGGCCTCTGCTTCGCCGCACCGGCACTCGTTCGGACCCTCCGTTTCCCGGATGAGGCCGATGCCGGGACAACGAACCCGGATGGCACACCCGCCCAGGATCCTCTCGAACAGGGGTCAACGCCCCTCTGAGGCGTGACCACACCTGCTGCGCGCTCAGCCCTGCCCCGTGATAAGATCCCCGCGACCCGGACCATCCCGTTACATTCACGAGAGGAGGCCATGCACCTGCTCGGAGACCTGATCCAGTGGATCATCCGCGTTGTGGGCGACTTGGGCTACCCGGGCATCTTCATCATGATGCTCCTCGAGAGCTCGTTCTTTCCGTTTCCCAGCGAAGTGGTCATGATTCCCGCCGGGTACCTCGCCTACCGGGGCGAGATGAGCATGGTCGCGGCCATCGCCATGGGCATCGCCGGCTCCCTGGCGGGGGCCTTGGTGAACTACTACCTCGCGGTCTGGCTGGGGAGACCCTTCCTGGAGCGGTACGGCCGCTACCTCTTCCTGCCCCCGGAGAAGCTCCACCGCGTCGAGCGTTTCTTCCGCGACCACGGAGAGATCAGCACCTTCGTCGGCAGGCTCATCACGGTGGTGCGCCAGTACATCTCCTTCCCTGCGGGCCTGGCTCGCATGCCGCTGAGCCACTTCCTCCTGTACACGGGCCTAGGTGCCGGCCTCTGGGTGGCGGTGCTGGCGGCCATCGGGTACGTGGCGGCCGGCAACGAAACGCTCATCCGGAACTATTCCCGTGAAGCCACGGTTGCGCTGCTCGCTCTGTGCGTGACGCTCGTGACCGCCTACGTGCTGCGACACCGTCGTCGAGCGCGACGGGCCGCGCGCTGACCGGGCCGGTTGACAAGCACACGCCGCCGGTTACCCTTTTTCGGGTTTTCCACGCCCAACGGCACACAGGAGAGTCGGACATGGAAGAGCAGCAGGTCTGTTATCCCCGGGTGAAGAACATCGGTCTGCGGGGGATTCCCGTCGCCGACACCAAGGTCAGCTACATCGACGGGATCAAGGG
>QKJM01000483.1 GCA_003249315.1 Archangium sp. | reverse complement strand
GATTCGCACGATCTCCTCGCCGACGATCTCCGAGAGCCGGGCCAGGGTCGCCGCCGATCCCATATACCGTTGCACCTCCTGATAGAAGGCGGAGCCACGCTGGGGTTCCCACTTGGAGTAGGCGAATTCGCCTCGTCGGTAGGCGGCCTCGACGCGACGCCGCCGCTCGGCGAGGTCTTCGTTGCTGCGGATCTTCGCCGTACCGTCGTTGGTGGTGTAGCTCCACTCGCCGTCGGGTCCGGGGAGCTCGGCTCGATCGCAGTGGCTACGCCAGCGTTCGAGCAGCTCCAGAGGCAGGAATCCCTGGGTCGTCAACAGGCGCGGGCTCTCTTCGGGGCGCCGGAGGGGGGTCATCGCCGCTTCTCCTTCAGTCCGAAAACGTCGGCGGCCTCGAGCGCACGGATGGTCTCATAGTCGGCCCTGACCACGGCCTCATCAGGGTGGCTGAGCACGACGAGCGAGGGGAGGGTCTCTTGATTGATGCTCGGTTGCAACACGTCACCGAGAGCTGGCTTCCACACGTAGTCGCTGAAGCTCGTCAGCGACTCGATGCGTGTCAGGCCGGCCAGAGAGTTCACGGTCCCTTCCGCGAAGGCCGCCACCGCGACGAACCACACATGTCTGCTCATGGTCATCGGCGCTTCGAAGCGACGCACGAAGCCCTGGGGATCACACAGACGCTGGGCGTAGGCGCTCGCGTGGTTGTGCCCGAGCGCGGCTTCGATCTCGACGCGGGAGCCAGTCCCGGCCCCGGCCAGCCGGGGGTTGAGCTCGATGAGCATGGATCCTTGCTCCGTCAGCATGATCTCACCGAGAGCCGGGCCGGTCTTGAAGTGCAGCGCGTCCAGGCATCGGCGCGAGTAGTCGTGCAACTCTCGCCACAGCTCGTGCCGATTCGGAGAGACCAGACGAAAGCAGTCGTAGAGGATTCCCCCGGCCGGGCCGAGTCGCTTGAGGAATTCGAACACGGCTACCAGCACATGGTGACCGTCGATGCTGACAGTGTGCGTCGCGTAGGCAGGCCCCGAGACGAACTGCTGCACCGCCAGCTTCTCGTTGATCTGTCCGGAGAGGTTCCTGGCACCGAGCAGCGCGCGACAGGCGCTCGCGACATCGGAGGGTCCGTGGCAGAACGACACCCCATCGGAGCCAGCGCTGTTGATGGGCTTGATGACCACTGGCCACGAGCCGATACGGGCAGCGTTCTCGAGCCCCTGGGATACCGTCGTCGCCTCGAAGGTCAGCGGAGCGGGCACGCCCGCGGCGGCCAGGGCCTCGGCGGCGAGATGCTTGTCGAGGTGGAGACGCCGACCGATCTCCCCGTTGGCGGGGAAGCCCAGCGCCTCGCTCAACACGTCCGCGAGCCAGACGCTCTCGTGAGCGCCAACGGCCACGAAGGCCGGCGTGCATACGTCACGCAACCGCGCCGCGAGGTCGTCGACATCGCCAGTGAAGATCAGGTTCTCCCGCCACTGCCCCGCCTGATGGGCCGACAGGTATGCGCTCAGAATTTCACGCATGCTCTGGACGTGTACACACTCGAGACCAAAGCGCCGAAACGCGCGAGGCAGGACCGTGGCACCAGAGTAACCATCGACGATGACCGCCATCCGTTGGCTCATGATTCACCCCTCAATTCGGCTCCATCTTCTTTCAACCCGGGAGACTCTGGGCCAGGGCTTCGAGTTGCTGCACCTTGACGTTCGTCACCTTGCCCGTCTTCTCCAGCGTCCCCTGTCCCACCAGGAACAGTGCCCCGTGGATGTCCTTGCGGAACCGTGCATACGTGTCCGGCGGCACCACCAGGTTCGCGATCCCCGTCTCGTCCTCCAGAGACAGGAAGCAGAACCCCTTCGCCGTCGGCGGCATCTGCCGGCAGATCAGCATCCCTCCCACCGCCACCCGACTCCCCGCTCGCACCTTCGCCAACCCCGCCGCCGTCACCGCCCCCTTCTTCCTCAGCGTCGGCCTCAGCAGCTCCAGCGGGTGCTTCTCCAGCGACAACCCCACCGTCTCGTAGTCCATGCTCACCCGCTCCGCCACCCCCATCATCGGCAGCTCCACCTGCGTCCCGTCCATCGACATTCCGAAGAACAGGTCCATCTCCTCCAGCGGCCCCAGCGCTTGAATCTCCCAGAGCGCGTCCCGCCGAGATCCGCTCAGGCTCCTCAATGCCCCCGCCAGCGCCAGCCGCGCCAGCTCGTGCCTCGGCGCCCGCGTCCTCCTCGCCAGATCTCCCAGGCTCGTGAAGCGACCTCCATTCCTCGCCGCCTCCACTCTTCGTCCCACCGTCTCCTGAAGCCCCCTCACCATCCTCAACCCCAGCCGCAGCGCCCTTCCCTCCTCCATCGTGCAGTCCCACCCCGAGTGGTTCACGTCCACCCCTCGCACCTCCACCCCGTGCCGCTGCGCGTCCGCCGCCAGCGTGTGCGCCGCGTAGAAGCCCATCGGCTGTGAGTTCAACAACGCCGTCGTGAAGGCCGCCGGGTAGTGGCACTTCAGCCACGCCGACGCGTATGCCAGCAGCGCGAAGCTCGCCGAGTGGCTCTCCGGGAAGCCGTAGTGCGCGAACCCGCGGAACTGGCGGAACAACGTGTCCACGTACTCCCGCGTGTACCCCCTCGCCACCCCGCCCTCCACGAAGCGCGCGTGGTACGGCCCCAGCCGCTCCTCCGCCCTCTTGTGCGACAGCGCCCTCCTCAGCCCGTCCGCCTCCGCTGGCGTGAAGCCCGCCACCGCCATCGCCAGCTTCATCGCCTGCTCCTGGAACAGCGGCACCCCCAGCGTCTTCCGCAGTATCCGCCTCACGTCCTCCGAGGGGTACTCCACCGGCTCCCTCCCGTCCCTCCTCCTCAGGTACGGATGCACCATGTCCCCCACGATCGGCCCCGGACGGATCAGCGCAATCTCAACCACCAGATCGTAGAAGCACTTCGGCTTCAGCCTCGGCAGCATGTTCATCTGCGCCCGGCTCTCGATCTGGAACACCCCGATCGAGTCCGCGTCACACAGCATCTCGTAGACCCGCGGATCCTCCGCCGGGATCGTCGCCAGCGACAGCTCGCGCCCGTGGTGCTCCTTCACCAGCGCCAGGCACTTCGCCAGCGCCGTCAGCATCCCCAGCCCCAGGAGATCCACCTTCAGGACTCCCACCGCCTCCAGGTCGTCCTTCTCCCACTGCACCACCGTGCGGCCCTTCATCGCCGCGTTCTCCACCGGGATCAGCTCCACCAGCGGCTCGCGCGTAATCACGAACCCACC
>QKJM01000342.1 GCA_003249315.1 Archangium sp. | reverse complement strand
CGCCAGTTGGAGCTGCACCGCCTCCGAGTAGCGCTCCTCCGGTTCCTTCGCGAGCGCCTTCATGACGATGGAGTCCAGCTCCACCGGCACACGCGAGTTGGCCTGGGAGGGGGGCTCCACCTTGCACTCGGCCACCGCCCGCAGGGTGGCCATGTCACTGGCACGCTTGAAGAGACGGATGCCGGTGAGCAGCTCGTACAGCACCACCCCCAGAGCGAAGATGTCCGCGCGGCAGTCCACCTTGCATCCGGCGGCCTGCTCCGGCGACATGTACGAGTACTTGCCCTTGAGTACCCCCGAGCGGGTGACGGTGGCCTGGTCCGCCGCCTTGGCGATGCCGAAGTCCACCACCTTCACCCTCCCCTCGAAGGTCAGGAGGATGTTCTGCGGCGAGACGTCCCGGTGGACGATGTCCAACGGCCTGCCGGTCGCGTCCGCCCGCTTGTGCGCGTAGTCCAGCCCCGCGCACGCCTCGATGATGACCCGACACACCAGGGGCACGGGGATGAACTGGCCGCTGCGCTCCGCGCGCTTCCATACCCGCCGCAGATCCTCCCCATGGATGTACTCCATGGCGATGAAGTAGGTGTCGTCCTGCGCCCCCAGGTTGAAGATCTGGACGATGTTGGGGTGGTTGAGCTTGGCGGCGATGCGCGCCTCGTCCAGGAACATCTGGACGAACTCCTCGTTCTCCGCCAGGTGCGGGAGGATCCGCTTGACCACCAGCAGCTTCTCGAAGCCCTCGGGCCCCCGCTGACGTGCGAGGTAGATCTGCGCCATGCCCCCCATGGCCAGACGCTTGATGAGCTGATAGCTGCCGTAGGTCTCGATCGTCACGGAGGGCAGGGTGGAGAACGGTCCGGAGCGTAAGCGTCCCGGCCAGGAGGGTCAAACCTCCTGTCGCCCCCTCCCCCTACATCCTCAGACGTAGAACCTACCCTCTACGTCGGGCAGCGCACACCTGACGGGTCTCGCGCATGAGGGCCTCGAGCTCGTCCAGGTGCCGGCGCAGCACGGGCATCAACACGGGAGCGGCATCCACGCGGTCGAAGAGGTCCAACACCCGGTCCACCTTGCGTTCGATCTCCTCGGCCCGAGCGGAGGAGATGCGGCGCAGCAGCAGGTCCACCCCGGCCTCCATGAGGACGCGGGCCACCGCATCGCGCGAGGCCAGCGGCTCGTCCTGCCGACGCTGTCCCCCGCCCTGGATGACGCGCAGGCCGCCGGGCAGGCGGGCTGGCGACTGCTCGGAGGTGGAGATGCCTTCGTGCTGTTGGGAGCTCATCGTCGCCTCCTGCTGCGGGACGACCCCAGGGTACTCAGCATGGGTTCGCCTCCAATTTTCACGTCAACCGCACAGCCCGATGCAGGGCTGTAGCACTCGGGGCCGACATGCCTCGCGCGAGGCCCGGCCATCGGCCCTGGAACGCTCAGCCGCATGCGCGGCGGTAGTGAACCTCCACCTTCGCGCCGGGCGCGGGCGCCTGGCCGAAGACGATGCTCCGAGTGGCCCCGTCGTAGCTCCAGCCGCTCGTCACCACGGCGCCGTCCACGCTCACGATGAGACTGGCGGGATCCGGCTCCTCGCTGAGCGGGAAGCGGTCCTGGGGAGAGAAGGCCTTCTGGGCCACCGCGCGCAGCAGGGGGGCGTAGTCCGAGGCGCAGACGGAGAGCACCTCGCCACCTGTGGAGGCCGCGGCCTCCGCGTAGCGTGTGCCGGCGCCGCCCGAGGTGGAGCAGCCCGAGGAGCTGGTGGGGGCGATGGCGAAGATCGTCACCCGCTGCGGCTGGCTCGCCCCCTTCGTCGCCCGGAGGAAGCGCACATAGGTGTCCACGCTGTCGGGCGAGTGGTCGTCCTCGTCCCCCATGAAGACGACCACCAGCGCGGCCTCGGCGCGCAGGAAGCCGAGGTTGCCGTCGTTCGGCAGGGGGGTGCGCGGATCATCCGCGTTGCCCACCAGCGGAGGAGACAGGGCGCGGCGCGCGGCCTCGAAGCCCTGCTCCACCTCGGCGCACTGGCCCACGGCCACGTTGCGTTGCAGGTTCGCCGCCAGGTCGGGCATGCGGTGGGAGAGGATGCGCGGGTAGCTGTTGTCCGCCGGGAAGAAGCGGCCCGCCTCGCCCCCCTGAGCGCCGCCAGGGCAGGCGTTGGAGACGGGCTGCAGGCCGGTGGTGGTGACGGCCACGTGCAGGTTCATCCCCTGGGCCAGGACCTCCTCGGCGAAGGCCGGCATGGCCGCGATGATTCGCGGCTGCTCCTCCACCATGGACGCGGTGTTGTCCACCACGAAGAGGACGTCCACCTTGGAGCTGTCCTGCTGGGTGAAGGTGTCCGTCTTTTCCACCCTCTTGGTGGACTCGCCGATGAGCGGGACGAGGAGCGGCGCGGGCAGGTGCGGGGTACCCACGAAGAGCGGCGACATGTTCAGCCCATGCACCTGTGCCAGGTAACCCACCTCCACGCTGAAGGTGGCACCCGGGGCCATGACGAAGCCTCCTACCGGTGCCTGGAGGAGGACGAACTCGCTGTCCGTGGTGCCCGGTCCGAGGTGTACCCCCTCGATGCTCACCGGCGCCGTGCAGACGTTCTCATAGATGACCTGGCGCGGCCCTGGCGGACAGTCCGCGCGCGCGACGCCGAACTCCACGAAGCGCGGCGTGGGCACCAGGCAGGCCCCCTGCGAGTGCGCCATCAACGGCACCAGGATGAGCGGATGGGCGGGCGCGGCCTGCTCGAGCTGCAACATGCCCGCGAAGGTGCCCCCTCCGGGCGGTGCCCGGAAGGCCACCATGAAGCTGAACCAGCCTCCCGGCCAGATGACGCCCCCGTCCAGCGCTCCACCGGGCATGGAGAACACCCCTCCCCCATCGTCGCTCAGGCGGATGTTCTTCACCGCACAGAGATCGCTCCCCACGTTCTCCACCTTCACCCCCAGCACCGCGCCCTCCCCGGGCTCCACCGTGCCGAAGTCCACCGCGGCCGGCGTGACGGCCAGCTCGCAGGGTGCATGCACCGAGCCCTCGCCGAGAAAGGCCAGCTCCGTCGGCAGCCCCGTGTACAGGTCCGTGGTCATCACCAACGTGCTCGCCGCGGCTCCGGCGCGGGAGGGCTCATAGAAGACCTTGAAGGTGACCTCCTCTCCGGGCAGGAGCTGGTGCGGCAACACCAGCGGCTCGTGGGTGAACTGGGCATCCGGGTGACCATCTTCGGAGCGGAACTCGAGCCCGAGAATGGTGAGCGGACCGCCGTTGGCGGCGCCGCAGTTCTTCACGTTGACGGCGATACCCGTCTTCGAGCCGATCGGCTGTCGGCCGAAGTCATGGCCGAGTGGCGACACGCACAGCTCCGCCGCGCCGCCGTAGCCATGCAGCGCCACCTGAGTCGTCGGGTGGCGCCTGCTCTCCACATGGTAGACAGCGAGCTCCTCGGCCGGCCCCATGTGTCCGGGGCTGTAGCGCAGCCGCCAGCCGCGCACCTCGCCCGGCTGCAGCACCAGGGGGAAGTCCGTCGTCGGCTCCAGACTGAAGGAGGCGTCCCGGCCCTCGAGCACGAGGGCCGTCACCGTCACGGGCTCGGTGCTGATGTTGCGGATGCGCGAGAAGAGGAAGCGCTCCCGGTCCACGGGCAGGGAGCCGAAGTAGAGCTCGGGCGGCTCGGCCACCACCGCCCGATCCAACGCCTCCGCCACCACCTGCACCGCCACGTCCGCGCAGCCGCGGCAGGGAGTCACCGCCAGCGCCACCTGTTTGCGGCCCACACGCACCGGCGAGAAGGTGATCGGCACCTCGCGAGCCTCCCCCGGCCCCAGTGTCACCGGCTCCACGGAGAACTCATCCCGATCCGCGCCCAGCAGCGAGGGCGTCACCTCCACCGACAGCTCCGTGGCATTGGAGACGGTGAGGTACAGCGTCTTGGAGGATCCGGCCTCTATCCGCCCGAAGTCCAGCCGCCGCGGCGACACCCCGGCCCGCGCATCCACCCCCACGCCCATCAGCCGCACGCGCACCAGCGGAGCCCGTCTCGAATCCGAACGCACCACCAGCGTGCCCGGTAGCTCCCCCGCAACCAGGGGAGAAAACCTCACCCGCAGCGGACACTCGCCTCCGGGGACGAGCGCGTGGGGCCCATCGTGGGTGAACTCCACCCGCCAGGCCCCCGCCGCGCCCTCCACCCACACCTCGTCCACCACGAGCCGGGTACGCCCCACGTTGCGCAGCACCACCTCGGCCTCCCGTCCGTCGAAGACCGCCACTCGTTCGAAATCCAACCCTCCCGGGGTTGCCGTCAGCCGGCCGTCAGCGATAGCCGGGCGATCGCGATCCGCGCATCCTCCCACCACGGCCAATACCACCAGCATTGCCAGGACCAGGAGGCCCCGACGCCCACTCATGGCTCCCCCATTCCGTCCCACCTTCACGCCCCCGCCCCTGCGGGCTCCGCTGTCCAACCTATGCACCCGGGAATGGGTGGAGCAACGGCGACGAGGTGGGAGTCTCGGCGATTGATCTCCCTCGACCCTCCTCCGGCACACCGTTTGCTCTCGTTACGAAGTGAACGCCGCGAGGAGGCACGTCATGAACGAGCAGCAGGTACGGGAGTGGATGAACGAGAACCTCGGCCGACTGAAGATGCTGCGTGACGAGATTCGCGTGGACATCCATCTGGCCAGCATGGAAGCCAGGGACAAGTGGAAGGAGCTGGAGCCGGTGCTGCACGACGCGGAGAAGCTCGCCGAGGACGTGTCGGACGTGTCGCGCCGGGCCATGGAGGAACTGGTGGAGAAGTTTCGCCACTTCCGTGAGTCGGTGAAGCACCACAGGCAAGGCTGATCAGGCGAGGCTCCCCGGCACGGCGGACGCAATTCCTGCATACCGCCGGTTCGGACACCGCAAGGGCTGCACCGGGCCTCCCGGGTGGCGGACGGCACGCTCCGTCCCCATCATGAGGAAGGCGATGAGCACACTGCCCGCGGCACTGCAGTCCCAACTGGGACGGGTCGGACGCCGGCTCGCTTCCGGGGTGCTGGCCGGCCCGCTGGAGTTCATGCGCGCGGTCCCCTATCGGGACGCGGGGCACGGCTACGACGTCTTCGGCTACGAGCCGCTGCACGCGGCCTTCGCGCTCTCGGTGCTGGAGTCGGTATACCGGCACTGGTTCCGCGTCCGCTCGTACGGCGTGGAATCCATTCCCGACAGGGGCGCGGTCATCCTGGCGGCCAACCACTCGGGCACCCTTCCCTTCGACGCGACGATGCTGTGGACGGACATCGTCCTGCGACGCCACCGGCTGCCTCGCCCGGTGTCCGACTATTTCGTCCCCTCCCTGCCCTTCATCAGCACCTTCTTCGCTCGAGGCGGCGTGGTGGGAGGCACGGTGGGCAACCTGCGCGTGCTGCTGGAGAACGGGGAGCTGCTGATGATCTTCCCCGAGGGCGTGCCGGGCATCACCAAGTCCTTCCGGGAGCGCTACCGGTTGAGGGACTTCCGGGTGGGCTACGCGGAGCTGGCCCTCCGGTACCACACGCCGGTGGTGCCGGTGGGCATCGTGGGCGCGGAGGAGCAGATGCCGCGGCTCGCTCGGATTCCGGTGCCGGGCCACCCCTTCGGTCTCCCCTTCCTGCCGGTACCGCTGACGTTGGTGCCGCTGCCAGTGCGCTACCACCTGCACTACGGCGAGCCCCTGTACCTTCACGAGGAGCTGCGCCCCGGGGACGCGGACGACCCGGAGGTGGTGCGACAGGCCTCCGAGCGGGTGAGGAGCGCGGTGCAAGCCCTGCTGGAGCGGGGGCTGCGGCTGCGCGGGGGGGTGTTCCGGTGAGAACGCCTCCCGGCTGGAGGCTGCCGAGGGGCGTGCTGGTGCTCGGGGCGAGCACCCCGCTGGGGGAGAGATTGTGCGCGGCGCTGCTGGCGGACCCGGAGTTGCGTGCGGTGCTGGCGGTGACCCGGGAGCCACGCGAGCAGACCCACCTGCCGGAGGATCCCCGGCTCACGTGGAGCCAGGTGGACATCACCCACGCGAGGCCCGTGCATGATCTGCTCTTCGGACGGGTGAGGGAGCTGGAGGTGGACGTGGTGGTTCACCTGGCCATGCACCGAGCCAACGACTTCGGCGCGCGGGTACACGTGCAGAACGTGGAGTCGCTGCGCTGGCTGCTGGCCCAGGCGGACCGGCACCCCACCCTGAGGCGGCTGGTGCTGCGCTCCTATGGGGAGGTGTACCGCCTGGAGCCCGATCTGCCCTCCGTCATCACCGAGGATCACCCGCTGGAGCTGTCCCCGGAGGCGCCGCAGTGGGTGAGGGATCGGGTGGAGGCGGACCTGCTGGCATGTACGCGGATGGGGATCGCATCCGGACTGGAGGTCGCCGTCCTGCGCTGCGCGGAGGTGCTGGGGCCGGCGGAGGGCTCGCAGTTGTACGACTACCTCTCCGCCCCGGTGTGCCTGCGCTCGGCGGGGTTCGATCCGATGCTCAACGTCCTCTCTCTGGAGGACGCCACGGAGGCGCTGAGGAGGGCGGTGTATGCCGGGGGCACGCAGGGCATCTTCAACATCCCTGGCGCGGACACCCTGCCCCTGACACGGTGCATCCGGCTGGCGGGCCGGCTGGACGTGCCGGTACCGGGACCCCTGCTCGCCCCCATCTACGAGCTCCGGCGCCGCCTGCGGGGGGCCCAGTTCTCCTACCGCCTCAACCGCGGCCGATTCCACTTCGCGGCCGTCCTGGATGGGGCCCACGCCCGCCAGGTGCTGGGTTATACACCTCACCATCCGGTGGCCTGGCAGGCGGGGCTGCGCTAAGCCATGGACCCTGGCACCCTCACCCGGGGGCCGGAGGGAACGCATGCCGACGGAGTCGCCCCAGCAGCCGACGCAGCCTCGCCCGAAGCGGGAGCCGCGCCACTTCACGATGATCCGCACCTTCACCCCCGCGGACTTCGTCACCCTGGGCAATGGATTCGCTGGCGCGGGGGCCATCCTCGCGCAGATGCAGTACCTGGCCACGGGCCAGGACACCTGGCTCTGGCTGGCCTTCGCGCTGCTGCCGCTGGCCTTCGTCTTCGATGCGCTGGACGGGCGCATCGCGCGCTGGCGCTTCCAGTCCTCGCCTCTGGGGGCGGATCTGGACTCGCTGGCGGACGTCATCTCCTTCGGCATGGCGCCGGCCGCGCTGGCCTTCGCGGTGGGGATGCGCGGGGCGCTGGACGTGATGGTGCTGCTCTACTTCGTGGGCTGCGGCATCAGCCGCCTGGCGCGCTTCAACGCCACCTCGGCCAGCATGGCGGACGGGTCGGGCAAGGTGAAGTACTTCGAGGGCACCCCCATCCCCACCAGCCTGGCACTGGTGATGGTGCTGGCGATCCTCTTCTGGAAGGACCTCACGGGAGAGGCGCTTCCCTTCGGCGTCTGGAAGCTGGGCCCGTTCGAGCTCCACCCCCTGGTGCTGCTGTACTTCGCGAGTGGCAGCGCGATGATCAGCAAGACGCTGCGCATCCCCAAGTTCTGAAGCGCCGGGCCTACCTGCCGGCGAGAGGCCACCACCGGCGTCGAGTGAGGGACTGGGCCGTGCCGAGACCGGCGGCCAGCGCGGCCACGCGCAGGGTGGCCTGCACCAGGTTGGCGGTGCCCACGGCGTAGTCCTGCTCGGCGAGCGCCAGCACGGCACGAAAGGCCAGCACGCCAGGGACGAGCGGGATGAAGCCGGGAATGGAGATGATGCTGGTGGGCAGGCGCAGCAGGTAGCCGCCCAGCTCGGAGACCATGATGATGAGGAACCCCGCGAGGAACATGCCGGCCTCGGGGGGCGCGGCCGGGGCAAGCAGGACGAGCACCGCCCGGAGGGCATAGCCCGCCGCACCGGCGAGCCCCCCCAGCAGCAGCCCGCGGAGGGGAACGTCGAAGAGCACGGCGAAGCCGAGGGCGGCGGCGAGGGCCAGCACCGAGGCAGGCAGCAGCGGCGGCGCTTCCCTGACGGTGAGCCCCAGCTCGGGGCCCAAGGAGAGCAGCACCAACAACAGGCCGCCCCCCACGGTGCTGACGATGAGGGCGGCGGAGGCGGCGCGCGCCATTCCGGAGAGCGTGTCCCCTCGAAACAGGTCGGCGATGGAGCTGACCATGAGGACGCCGGGCACCAGGAGGAGTACCGAAGCGGCCAGGGCAAGGCCGGGCTCGGGGACACCCAGCGCGCGCGTGCCTAGCAGGGTCAGTCCAGAGACCACCACGGTCACCAGAAAGGTCATCGCCAGCCGCCCCACTCCCAGGCGGGCCAGCACCTCGCGCAGGGACTGTCCCACCCCGGACGCCACGCCCGCCACCAGGGCCTCCGGGAGGCCTCCCCCGAAGAGGAGCGAGAAGCAGGCACAGGCGATTCCCACCGCCAGGATGGTGGGCAGGAAGCCGTAGAGCCGGGGCGCGTGGGCAATTCGCTCCAGCTCGTCGAGGAGCCGCACCCGATCGAACTCGCCGCCGCTCACGCGATCCGCGAGTGTGTTGATGGCGGCGACGCGGTTCAGGTCGATACCGGTCTTCGTCACGCGCACGACGCGGGTGCGGTGCTGCTCCCCCGCGATGGCGCTGACCACGATGCCGGTGGGCGTGACGAACACATCCATTCGTTGTGCGCCGAGTGCGGAGCCGAAGCGGCTGATGGCCTCCTCCACCCGGGCGGTATTGGCGCCGTTCTCCAGCATCAACTGCCCGGCACGCAGCGCAACCCCCAGCACCTCCCCAAGCTCCTGGGGACCGAGCGTCTCCGGCGCCCTCCTCACTTGGCGAGGGGGCGGGTGTTGATGACCTTCAGCCCGGAGTCGGCGGCCATGAGGTAGACGTCGCTCCCGGGAGGGACCTCGATGTCGGCGCGCCGGGTGGAGCCAAGGACGAAGCTGGCCTCCACCTGGTGGGTCCCCGGCTCGACGTCAGGGACGGTCACCGAATGGGTGCTCTGGGAACTCCCCTTGCGGATGTGATCCACCGAGATGCGGCAGGGCTTCTGGCAGCGAATGTGGAGCACGGAGGACTTGCCGCCCTTCGTCGCCTTCCGGGGCGAGGAGGAAGCCGAGGCCGCCGCCTTCGTCACACCGAAGCGCCCCCGGTGGTCGAGGAACACGGAAACCTCCGCGGCCTTGGGGATGTCGGCGTAGCCGGAAGCCAGGTGCCGACCGAGGAGGCCCTTCACCTCGATGCGCCGCTTGCCGGGCTCGACGTCCTTGAATTCCCACTGGTCGTCACCAATGCGCAGGCCTGTCTTGCCGTCGAGCTTGACCGAGCAATTCTCCGGACAGCGGACCTTGACGGTGGTGCCCGAAGCGAACGCGGAAGTCGCGGTGAGCAGGAGCGCGAGAACGATCGTACGCATGGGGGGCACCCTGCCCCCACTTCCGCGATGCGTCAACGCGCAGGGAGGCGCGATCCGCCGCTCCGCCACCAGCCGGATGGCGCTCCCTAGGGCTCATCCTCGGCCAGACGGGCCTCCTCCGCGAGCCTGTCCCGCTCATGGATGAAGGCGAAGACGAGCCCACCCAGCCCGCCGTAGAAGGCCGCGAACTCGGGGCGACAGATGGTGTCGCAGGTGGAGCGGGTCAGCGCGAAGATCTGCCCGACCAGCATGACGAGCACGGCCCCTCCCACCACACTGAGCAGTCCGCGCAAGAGTATGTAGGCAACCTTCCGCATGGCACCCTCCTCTTCCGGAATGACCGGTGTCCGCCTCCTCATTCTACGCGCGAAGAGGCGGACCGGTTTCAGGAACCGAGGAGGATGGTCAGCGCTCGAGGCGCACGGACACCTTGCGACCGCGCAGGGTGGTGCCGCGCAGCACGGCCGCGACATGGGCGGCCGACTTCTCGGGCACCTCCACCCGGGAGAAGGACTCCGTCACCTGGATGGCCCCGATGCTCTTGGAAGGAATCTGGGCCTCGTTGGCGATGGCGCCTACCAGATCCGCGGGTCGCAACCCGGCCCGCCGCCCGGCGTTGACGACCAGGGTGGCCATCGCCCCCAGAGAGGGACGCGGCGGCCGCTGGCCCCGCGGACGGGGTGCCCCCTCCGAAGCCCAGCCGGGAGGCGCGCTCCGGGACTTCCTCGGAGGCGCCTTCGCCGGGGCGGTGATGGACGGAATGTCTCCGGCCTCGTCCTCGACGTTGCCAGCATGGGCCGCGTGTACCAGTTGGAGCGCGGCGGCCAGCACCGCGGACGGCTCGGCGCTGGCACACAGGGCCTCGGCCATCTGGCGGAACTCCTCCTGCCCCTCGCCGGCGAGCGCCTCCAGCACCCGCTCCCGGGTCCGCTCCAGGCGGAGGGCCCGCAGCTCGGCGCCGCCAGGTACGCGCGCCAGCTCGATGGGCTGCTTCGTCACCCGCTCGATGGCCTGCAGCAACCGATGCTCGCGCGTCCCCGCGAAGGTGAGGGCCACCCCTTCCTTGCCGGCCCGACCCGTGCGGCCGATCCGGTGGACGTAGGCCTCCGGCGAGCCGGGCAGGTCGTAGTTGATGACGTGGGAGAGCCCGTCGATGTGCAGCCCGCGCGCGGCCACGTCGGTGGCCACCAGCAGCTCCACGGTGCCTGCCTTGAAGCGCTTCATCACCCGATCGCGCTGCTCCTGGGAGAGGCCCCCATGGAGCGCCTCGGCGCGGAAGCCGTGGCCGAGCAGCGTGGCGCACAGCGAGTCCACGTCCGTCCGGGTGCGGCAGAAGAGGATGGCACTGGCCGGCTGCTCCACCCGCAGCACCCGCACCAGCGCGGCCTCGCGGTGCTCTCGCGAGACCAGGAAGGCTTGCTGGCGCACCCTCGGCAGGGCTCCCGGCTCCACCTTCTCACGGTCGATCCGCACCTGCACGGGCGAGCGGAGGTGCCGACCGACGATCGCGGAGATACGCGCGGGCAGCGTGGCCGAAAACAGGGCCGTCTGATGACCCTCGGGCAGCTCGGACAGCAGCGCCTCGAGTTCGTCGGCGAAGCCCATGTCCAGCATCTCGTCGGCCTCGTCCAGCACCACCAGCTCCACCCGACCGAGCGACAGACTGCCCCTCTGGAGCAGATCCAACGCCCGCCCTGGGGTGGCCACCACCACGTCCACGCCCTTCTCCAGCCGGCGCAACTGCCGCACCACGTCCGTACCACCGTAGACGGGCAACACCCGCGCGGCGAGCCCCTTCCCATAGGAGTGAAGGGCCTCGGACACCTGCACCGCCAGCTCCCGGGTGGGGACCAGCACCAGGGCGGCCGGCTCCCCCGCCCCACGCCCACCGGGCGTCAGCCGTTGCAGCAGGGGCAGGGAGAAGGCGGCCGTCTTCCCGGTACCGGTGGCCGCCAGGCCCAGCACGTCACGGCCCTCCAGCAGGGGAGGCAGAGCCTCACGCTGGATGGGGGTGGGTTCCTCGTAGCCGAGCGCGGCGAGCGCCTGGAGAAGAGAGGGGTGAAGGCCGAAGGCCTCGAAGCCCGCGGAATCGCGCTCGCTGGTGGGGGAATTCATGGATTGGGGAGTTACTCCTCGAACCCCTC
The DNA here is from genome assembly GCA_003249315.1 of Archangium sp. Taxonomy (GTDB): domain Bacteria; phylum Myxococcota; class Myxococcia; order Myxococcales; family Myxococcaceae; genus QKJM01. The sequence goes on along the minus strand of QKJM01000342.1, from coordinate 704 downwards.
GGGCAGCGGTTGCGGCCCGGGGATGATGTGGGCGATGTCCGGATCCACTCCGGAGGCATCGCGCGGGGGCCGAGCGGCCTTCTCCTTCTTGCGCTCCGCCTTCTGGGCGTCCTTCTCCTTGCGCTTTTCGCGACGCGCAAGCTCCTTCTGCCTCTTGGATGCACCGATCTGCGCCATGGACACTGCCTTCCGTTAAGGGGGGACAATGGACGCGAAAGCTGTTCGCGGCCGGGGACTGCCGATACCCCCCCTGTCGTAGAGATGGGGCCGGGTGTCAAGCAGTGCTCAAGGAATAAGCATGCCCCTTCCTTTATTTCCCGAAAGCTGCCAGATATGGTGGCGCCGCCCGCGCTGCGTGGCGGGGCTCCGGGGCATTCCATCGCTCCGGACAAGAAAGAAGACGAGTAAATGGCGACTGGTACCGTGAAGTGGTTCAATGACGCGAAGGGCTTCGGTTTCATCATGCAGGACGGCGGGGGCGACGATCTGTTCTGCCACCACACCGCCATCCAGACCGAAGGCTTCCGCACCCTGGCCGAGGGCCAGCGCGTGGAGTTCGACGTGACCCGTGGACCCAAGGGTCTGCAGGCCCAGAACGTCCGCCCCATCTGAGCCGCACCTGAGCCACTTCGCCTCGCGTTGAGGCTCGCGTTGGAGGGCCTGCTCCCCAGAGGGGCAGGCCCTCGATGCATTCAGGGGCCCGA
>QKJM01000438.1 GCA_003249315.1 Archangium sp. | reverse complement strand
GGGGGATGTTGGGCGCGCTGAGCGTCTTCGACGTGAGCAACCCGGCGGCGCCAGTGCTGCGCAAGACGGTGAGTGGCTTCGACCACGACAGCTATTGGAACGGGGTGTGGGCGAAGGGGGACGCGCTGTACGTGGCGAGTGGGAGCAAGGGGGTGCTGGTCTTCGATATTTCAAACCCGGTGGAGCCAGTGCTGCTGCGCAGCTACCCGGAGGAGGCGGCGGCGCTGGACGTGCATACGGTCTTCGTGGAGGGGGATAGGCTGTACGCGATGTCACCGTGGCCGGAGCCGAAGACGTTCATCTTCGACATCGGAGCGCCGCTGGCGCCGGTGTTGCTGGGGCAGTACGCGGAGCCGGGGGCGGCCGAAGACCCGCGCTTGGGCTATCCGCATGACTCGCTGGCCTTCGAGGGAAGGCTGTACATCAACCACTGGTTGAGCGGATATGTGATTGTGGACCCGAGCAATCCGGAGAGCCCGAGGAAGCTCGGGGCGTATGCCTATCCGAACGCGACGAGCCACGCGAGCGCGGTGGGGAGGTACGGGGAGCGGGTGATTGCGTTCGAGGGAGGGGAGAACTGGGGTGCGCACGTGAGGGTGCTGGACGTGACGGACGCGGCACAGCCGAGGCTGATAGGGGAGTACCGACTGGAGCCGAATGCCTCCATCCACAACATGGTATTGAGGGATGGGAAGCTGTATGTGGCGCACTACCAGCATGGGGTGAGGGTACTGGACGTGAGGGTGCCGGAGGTGCCGGAGGAGGTGGCGTACTACAACACGTTCCGGGAGACGGACGAGGGGCGGGGAGAGAGCTTCTACGAGGGGGCGATCGGAATGAGGGTACCTGGGGATGGGTACCTGTACGTGGTGGACACGTCGAGGGGATTGCTCATCCTCCGTGAGCGGTAGAGAACACAAAACCCCTCTCCCTCTGGGAGAGGGACGGGGTGAGGGTGCGTGTCACCGTCCTCCAGACAAGAGGTTCGAGATGAAGGTGAGTCAACGCGGAACGAAGAGAGCCCTGCTGTGCGCGCTGTGGATGATGGGGGTAGGGTGTACACACGACCAGGGCGCGAGCCAGGAGACACAGATGCAGGAGCAGCCCAGGGCGCATGAGCGGCACGCGCACGGCAAGCACCACGGAGGGGCGCAGCATCGCTTCGAGGACGCGGAGGCCTGGGCGAGGCACTTCGATGATCCGGAGCGAGACGCCTGGCAGAAGCCGGACGAGGTGGTGTCGGCGCTGGAGCTTCAGGAGGACGCGAAGGTCGCGGATCTGGGCTCGGGGACGGGGTACTTCGCGGTGAGGCTGGCGAGGGCGGTGCCAGGGGGGAAGGTGTACGGGGTGGACATCGAGCCGGACATGACGCGCTACCTGGGAGAGAGGGCGCGGCGTGAGGGGCTGGGGAACGTGGAGGCGGTACAGGGGGAGGCGGCGGACCCGAAGCTGCCGGAGGCGGTGGACGTGGTGCTGATCGTGGACACGTACCACCACCTGGGGGACAGGGTGGGCTACATGCGGAGGCTGGGGGAGAAGCTGAAGCCAGGGGGAAGGGTGGCGATCGTCGACTTCCGGCGGGACTCGCCGAGGGGTCCGCCAGCGGAGCACAAGCTGACGGCGGAGCAGGTGGAGGAGGAGATGAAGGAGGCGGGCTACCGGCTGGCGAAGAAGCACGACTTCCTGCCGGACCAGTACTTCCTGGAGTTCGAGCGAAGCTGAACCCCCTCTCCCTCTGGGAGAGGGCCGGGGTGAGGGTGCCACGCGCCCCAGGTTGAACCCGTGTAAGCCCCCTCTCCCTCTGGGAGAGGGCTGGGGTGAGGGATTATCGGCGGGGGAGGCATCCAGCTTGCGGGGCGAGGCTGCTCCACAGTAAGAGCACGCCTCCATCATTCAGGCACGGCAAGAGCCCTGCCGGGAGGAGCTCTGCAATGGAAATCACGAAAGACCGTGTCGCCTCGCTGGAGTACAGCCTGCACCTGGGAGACGGGAAGATCATCGACTCGAGCGAAGAGGATGATCTGCTGGTGTACCTGCACGGGCACGAGGAGATCGTCCCAGGGCTGGAGAAGGCGCTGGAGGGGAAGAAGGTAGGGGACACGCTGAAGGTGGAGGTGCCGCCCGAGGATGCCTACGGGGAGTACGACCCGGAGGGGGTGGAGGAGGTGCCGCGCGAGGACTTCCCGGCGGAGATGGAGCTGGAGGCGGGAGGGATGGTGAGCGCGACGGACGAGGACGGGGACGAGGTGGACTTCCTGGTGAAGGAGGTGAAGGGGAACACGGTGGTGGTGGACTTCAACCATCCGCTGGCGGGGAAGACGCTGCACTTCGAGGTGAAGGTGCGCGAGGTGCGCGAGGCGACGGCGGAGGAGCTGGAGCACGGCCACGCGCACGTCCCGGGCGAGGAGCACTGAGCCCGCGGTAGGGAAGGGGAGCGCCGGAGCGCTCCCCTGGGGCCCTGGCACTCCTCGGAGCCTTCCCGGGGGGGCTATCCAGGGGGCTGAACGTCAGAAGTTCTTTTTCCGGCTTGGATGCGGTGGGGGAGGGCCCGACGCCGGTGCCCGAGTGGGAGGAAGGGTGGCCGGCGGCGAGGCCGTCAGGGCTCCCACGTAGAAGAGGCCGTGGAAGCCCTCGCTGGACATCTGAGGGAACAGGCTGATGGAGGTGCTCAGGCCGGCCCGGTTCGCCACCTTCGAACTCGGACGGATGCGGTAGACGCGGCAGTCCAGTTTGCCCTCCCTGTCGAAGTCACAGCCCCACCGGGTGCCCGGCGCATGGCTCAGGTCCAGCGCCTTCACCGAGGGGTCCTTCCACGCGAGGTGCCACCCCATGGGCTCGTACTTCTCGTCCCACGGTGTCCCGCGCTGCATCGAGGCATGCACGTTGCCCGACACCACCACGAAGACCTCGTACGGACGACTGGCCCGCCGTTCCATCCATGCGCCGGCCATGAGCGCGTCGCGCTCGTTGGAGTTCTCCAGGTCCGTGTCATAGGCCACCAGCTCGATGCGCAGGCCCATGCTGCGCAGAGCCCGGACCCGGTCGATCAGGTCCAGCACCGCCCGGCTGCTGCGTCCATCCTGATAGGGCCGGATCCAGAAGCGGCCGGCCAGCAGCGCATCCTGGTCCGCGGGAGTGCCCGCGCTGCTCAGGTAGTGGTTGAGCTGCTCCTGCTCGGAGGAGGGAATGGACAGGCCGAGTGCCACGGGCAGGCCCGTCTGGGCGAGCTGGCACACCAGGTCTCCGACGGCCGCGGGGACCTCCT